>NZ_JBTGGE020000053.1:0-9747 GCF_054331515.2 Streptococcus sp. 10F2
TGATATTTTTTCGTCAGTCTCCAAACGGTATCATGTGAGATATCAAGCATCTCCATAATGGATTTGTAGGGAGTATTGATGGCTCTAAGATATACCGCTTGGATACGTTTGTGGTAAGTTACTAAATTTTTATCTTTTAGAGCTGCTTTGAGCTCTTTAATCATTTCATTTGTAAATTTCATATCTCTATTATAATTCAGAATTTGATTTTAGTTAAGTATAAACAAGGACTTTTGATACCATTACAAAATCCCAGTTGGTTTTACCAACTGGGATTTTCTTATCTAATCTTAAGCTTTCAAACGCTCAACATCACGCGCAATAACCAATTCTTCATCTGTTGGAACTACTAGAACTTTTACTTTAGAATCTGCAGTTGAGATATCACCAACCGCACCAAAGACGTTCTTACCTGGCTCAAGTTTCATACCGAACCAAGATAGTCCTTCTACAACAGCTTCACGAACCTGATCAGAGTTCTCGCCAATACCTGCTGTAAAGACAAGAGCATCTGCACCATTCAACACAGCAAAGTATTGACCGATAAATTTACGGAGACGGTCCACTAGCATGTCAAAAGCAAGGGTCATCTTCGCATCTCCAGCTTCTCGTCCAGCTTCCACATCGCGCATATCACTAGAAGCTTCTGCTACTCCAAGAACACCAGATTCCTTATTCAAAACATCAATAACATCTGCTGCATTCTCAAGACCAGGTACTTGTTCCACTAAATATGGAATGATAGCTGGATCAATATCTCCTGAACGAGTTCCCATCATTGGACCAGCCAATGGTGTGAAGCCCATAGAAGTGTCGATTGATTTTCCACCATCAATCGCTGAAATCGAAATTCCATTTCCAATATGTGCTGTAATCAATTTCAACTCTTCTAGTGGACGACCCAACATTTCGGCAGCCTGTTGAGATACATAATAGTGAGAAGTACCATGGGCACCATATTTCCGAACCTTATAATCAGTATAATACTTCTCTGCAATTGGATAGCGGTAAGCAACTTCCGGTAACGTTGTATGGAAAGCTGTATCAAAAACTGCAACACTCGTAATATCCGGTAAAATTTCTTTAAAGGCCCGAATACCAGCTGCATTAGCTGGGTTATGAAGTGGAGCCAAGCTAGCCAACTCTTCAATCTTAGCTAAAGTTTCATCATCAATCAAAACAGATTCTGTAAAGAGTTCTCCACCAGCTACAACACGATGGCCCACACCTGTAATCTCAGAATAGTCACTGATGATTTCAAACTTCAACAAATCCTCAAGAAGTAATTTTACTGCTTGAACATGGTCTACAATATCCAACGTTTGACTCTCCGCACGGCCATCAAACTTCACTGTAGAAATAGAATCCTTAAGACCGATTCGCTCAATAATTCCCTTTGCAAGTACTGTTTCTTCTGGCATTGCATAAAGCTGCCATTTCAAACTTGAACTTCCTGCATTAATCGCAATTGTTTTAGACATAAGCTACCCCTTTTAAAGCGTTTTCAATATGATTATAGCAGAAAGATGGTAAAATTGCCCTTATTTTAACTCCATTTCCATTTTTTCTTGAAAATCTCTTATTTCCTCCAGATTATTGAGATCATTAAAGGCAAATACAAATGGCGTAAAATCCTTACCAGAAGGCTTTCTAAAGACAAAAAGACTCTTCGCATATTGAGGGTTGGCAAACATCTTTTCTGGTAGATTCACCAAAGCCACAAGCTCTGTTGACGATTGAATCCAATCTTTCAAAAGTCCACTTTGGGGACTCGTCAATAACTGGGTTGGAGCCAAGAAAATCGCATACCCTTCTGGTTCTAAGTACTTGGTCCCCTGCTCCATCAACAAATGATGGGCATAGGTATGTCCCTCCGGACTAGCTACCTGAAATCGACTAGCAATCACATCATCTGGATAATACCCAATCGGAAGATCACTAATCACTAAATCTTTTTGTAAAATCTGACTCCGGACAGCATCCCCTTGTGAAAATGTCAGACCTTCGGTCCCCAGTACCTCCGCAATACTAGCTGACAATTCTACCAAAATGTCATCCAATTCGATTCCCAAATAATCCATTTCCTTCTGACTATTTAAGAGGATCGTCTCTGCCAAATTGCCCATACCACTGCCCAGTTCCAAAACACGAATGAAATCCTGAGAGAAAAGATGGTCAATCACCAACGTCACCAAAAATCCAAGACTATCTGGGGTCGCTTGGTGATTCGGTTGCAAGGGCTCCGTTTGCTGTCCTTTCATCATTAAATACTGAAAGGTTCGCCGCCACTCTTCAGGAGTCAATTCCAGCTGCGCCACCTTTTGATTGTTTTTCGCAATCCCCTTCAACTCCTCATCTGGCTGTAAATAATGAACATTCTGCTCAATAATTGCCTCGTAAAAACCCGTTTTTAACTGGTTTTGAATCGTATGGATATTTTCTAATAAAAGGCCAAAAGCCTGCTCAATCTTTTCAAAATTCATGCTTCTATGATAACACAAAAGCAATCTCAGTAGCTAGTGACGAGAAGGTTCGGTCAGCGAAAAACGATAGTCCTCACCACTCGATAAAGCAACCTCAATGTCCCACCGCTTCCCTTCGACGGTATATCTAGCCTGCCCTTCTCGGAATCGGATCTCCCCTTTCTTCCCTTCCGCCTTATCTCGACAATAGATAGCCAAAGCGTAGGCTTGTTCCCGCTCTCGATAGGCTTTGAATAAACGCTCTTGGAATAGATGCCGTTCGAGGTAAAGATTTAAAACGAGGCTAAAAACTGCGAGGAGTAACAGGGCATAAAGTAAAACACCTGCTCGTACCTGTTTAGTCCACACGATAGATCCACTCCCTTTCCTGACCATCCGCTAAAACTGCCTTAAGCTGGATTAGACCACCCTGTTCCTCCACTTCCATGGACTCAACGCCAAATAGTAGGGTCTGACTCCCTTGGTTCTGGTTACGACCGCCAGTCTTTCGAATTTCCTTTTTCTTAGGCCAATAAGCAATCTTCTGCCCCTTACCCTGTTGATCCACATATATTTCATTATCACTGACTGCATCAAACTGTGCCTCTAAAAATTCTTGCTCTAGATGGGCCGTAAAGAGTAACCAATCTTGAGTTGAAGCCCGTTCCTGATAACGAATATCTTGAAACAAAAGAAGGGTCAAGGCTTGAAATAAGAGACAGGAACCACTGATGACCAAAAGAGCAACCAAGGCTTCCAGCAAAGTAAAAGCTCGTAAGCTAGGGCGACAAAACATGCACTTGAACAAGAATCTCCTCCCCCTCTCTGAGTGTCCAGACGTGCTCCCCTCTCTCCACCTGAACTGTATCCAATCTTCCGAGACCAGCTTGCAGAGCCATATGCCCTTTTTGCAAAGCCTGCTCTCTGTGTAAGATAGCAGCTTCTCTTTTTCGCGACTCAGTAATAGCGCCTAAAAGCAAAGCTGTCACTACGCTAAAAACCCACAAGGCTACTAATGATTCAAGTAATAAATAAGCTCCTAACTCACTCTTCTGTCCTCTGTAAAATCCCATTTCCAATCCTCGCCTGGTAATGAACCGTCTTCCCACTGCCTAGATCCCGAAAAACAATCCGGGATAGCCCCGTATGATTCCCCTTAGCATTCAAGTCTAGTTGAAAATGTGATACTAACTCTACTCCCTGGGGCAACTGTAACTTCCCTTCTGGTCCCGTAATACAGCTTTCTTGAAAATATAGCTGTGCCGACTCCTGTCGGGCCCAAGCCAAGGTCTGAGATTCCGTATAAAAATGCTCAAAACGAAGATAAAAGAGGGTCTTCTCAAAGGACTGGTAGACCTCTCCAACCCCCATCGACAAGAGCATCAGAAGAAAGAGGGTAATCCCTAACGTTAATAGGCTTTCCAGCAAGGTAAAACCTTTAATCGGGGACGACCCGACTTTCTTGAGCATGTTTCTTATAGTAGTCCCGATAAGCATCCGCTTGCTCCTTCGTAATCTGCTTCTCTGCCACTAACTGTCCTAAATTGGGCTCCCCACTGTGGTTCAACTGATAGATCTCCGCCTGACTCTCCACCACTTTGACAATCGCTGCATTCCCCTTTTCTCGAACGACTTCTTTCTGTTTGACCAGATTGGGAACAAACAACAAAAGCAGGACAGAAATAATAAGGATAACAATTAACATTTCTATTAGAGTAAACCCAGGTAGGGATTTTCGTAAATATGTGCGTATCATATAGGTACCTCCAAATTCTGATAAATCGGTAACAACATCGCTGCATAGAGTAGTAAAATCAAAAAGGCTACGAGGACAAAGACACAAGGTTGGATTAAATCCATCAGGCGAAATAAACGATGAAAAAACTCTTCCCAGGTCTTCCTAGAATAAATGGCTAGTTCCTGTCCCAATCGCGACTTGAATTCACCATATTCAATCATCAAGGCTAGTTCCTGCCTCAAAAAAGGATAGGTCCGAATCTGCTGAGCTAGGGATATTCCAGCACTCAAGGCCTGGGCTAGGTCAGTCCCCAACTCAGCTAAAAATACTGACTTTTGCCGCCGCATCAAATCGACAATCTCCGCCAAGGCCAACCCCTGACCAAAAAGACACGCCCACTCACGCGCTAGACTGGCTGATAAATAAGCTTTGACAAATCCTGACAGACCTGGCCAGGTCGCCAACATACTCAAAAAATCTAACCGCCTCTGATGTCGATAAAGCAGCACGAAACCGACTACACCTAAAGCTAGACAAGTCATCAGAGTTATAAAACAGAGAGGGAAAATCTCTACTAATCGAGTCCACTGGTTACTCTGATCTATTTCTGGTAAAACATAGGATTGCAACCCCCAAATAATCACCAGTAAAAAACCAAGTAGTAAAAGCGGGTAAGTTCCCACGGCTACTAACTTCCTGCGAACCTGAAGAAAACTTTGCAAGTGTCCTTCCAACTGAGCTAAACTTTCTAATATATTGCCATGTAATTCAGCTAAGGCCAATTGGCTAACCACTGTTTCAGAAAAGCCCAGTTGACCTAAAATACTTGAGAAAGACTGTCCCGCCTGCATGCCCTGCCGCATACTGACCACCAAGTCTTTGGCTAACAGACCACTATGATCTAAAAAATCTAAAGCCTCACCTAAATGAAAACCTGTCTCGAAAAGATTATGGAAGAGTTGGACAATCTTCAGTTCCTGCTGAATCCCCAAGGTATTCCTCCCGAGCTTGAGCTTGGCTGATAACGCCAGCTGTAAACAGCTTTGCCACTTTAGCATTCCAAGAGCTAGCCGTATGGTTCTCAAAGTCTTTCTGGGTAACATCTACTAACCCCTTTCCTCCTATCAAACGCTGATAACACACCAACTGCAGACATTCTTTCAACTCTACAGGTTCCACACCTAATTCCAGTAAACGACGGTAAACTCCTGGAATCGACCGAGCGTGGACAGTCGAGAAAACACTGATTCCCGTCAAGGCTGCCCGTACAACCGCTCGGGCGGTCTCTGAATCTCGAATTTCCCCAATAATTAAGAGATCCGGTCGGTGGCGGAGGGAGAGCTTAATGAGAGGATCATAGGTCATACCAATCTCCTTATTCAGTTGCAACTGCAAAAAAGTCGAATCCTTAATCTCGACAGGATCCTCTATGGTCAAAATTTGCCTTCCTTGGAATCGCTCCTTAGCCAATTGATACATGAGGCTAGTTTTGCCACTCCCAACAGGACCGGAAAAAAGATAGAGACCTCGCCCCTGAATTAGCTGACACAGTTGCTTAAGTTCCCAATCCCAAAATGCCAAATCTTGTTGTGCATCGTGAAGAAGACGAATGACCAGACTCTCCAAACCACGATAATCCCCAACCGTAGATAACCGCAAAGAGAGAGTCTCTTGCTCCAGAGCATAATCACAAGACCCCAACTGGCTTCGCCTACGTTCGCCAACATTCATACCTGCTGCAAACTTAAAATGACTCAGTAGCGCCTGTCCTTGAATGAAGTCTAGATGATCGAGCAGAACTCGCTCTTCTCCTACTCGTAAATAAACCGAATAACCTTCCATTTGTGGCATTACATAGATATCCTGAGCTCGCTTTTGGCGAGCTGCACTTAAAATGGCCTGTGCTCTATTTTTTACCATACCCCTTTTGCCTCCTCATTGATTTATTCGTAGAAGCAAGAAAAAAAGCCGTCACCAAGTGAACGAACTTCAAAAAATTAGAAAATCATTACCCAACAGATTGAATCCTCTAGGACACAGGACTAGATCCGTTTAATATTACCATTAGGAGTAGCAATCCATATCATTCTAATGAGCTGCATTCCTGCCTCGATTATGTTGAGAATACCTCAGTCTGACCAGATATTCCAAGTCTGATTTCATGACCTGCCCCATCCCCCCTTTCACAAAAAGACACCCCAAATATTAGGGTTGCTCCCTAACCTCTGGGGTGTCTTTCAAATCCTATTCAATCTCGTTTTGACTGGCTCCTGTCAACATAAGATCCTGTAAATTAGTAAAACTGGTCTCAATCATATTGAGCGCTGCTTCATCGGTATAAGAACCGATATGAGGAGTCACCAAGACACGTGGATAGAGCTGAATCAATTCTTCCACAACTGGATCTGCCAGCTTGTGACCACGTAAATCCTTGAAGAAAAACGCTCCTTCTCCTTCCAAGGTATCCAAACCCAATCCAGCTAATTTTCCAGACTGGACTGCTTCTAGCAAGGCTTGCGCATCCTGCAATTCTCCACGCGCTGTATTAATCAAGATTGATCCATCTTTCATATTCGCAATAAATTCACGTGTGATGAATCGGCCATTTTCCGGAATAAATGGGGCATGAACGCTGACAATATCACTTTCATGTAAAAGTTCCTCTAGAGATACTTGGCGGCAAATATCCTCCACTCCTTCTTTGGGAAACGCATCATAGGCTAAGACCTCTGCTCCCAAGCCCTTAAAGAGTTTGGCAGTAGTCAAACCAATTCGACCAATCCCCACAATACCAACCTTACAGTTGCGAATTTCCTTAGAAAACATTGCAGCATCCACACGGAAATCCTTCTGAGCTGTTTTTTGAACGGTATAGGCTGTGTGGCGAAGCAACATCATGGCCAAGCTCACAGCCAATTCAGCAATGGCATTGGGAGAGTAAAAGGGAACATAAGCTGTTTTTAGGCCCAACTCTTTAGCGTGAGCTACATCTATATGATTCACCCCTACGGTCCGCGTCAAGACATACTCAACACCCCATTCCTTGTAGAGTTCCAGCACTTCCGCTGTCGCAAAGCAGTTCCCTCGTAAGATGACAGCATCATGCCCTTTTGCCAAGGCCGCTGTCTCCGGAGAATTGAGGTAATCCGCTACTAAGGTCAAATCAAAGCCAAAGCTTTGATTGACCTGTTCGAAAATAGGAATTTCAACATCCCTAACACCATAACATAATACTTTCATCGATAATACCTCTTAGAAGAAGGCCTGCAGACCTGCTCCAATAATAATCCAGAAAACAATCGCTACAATGGATAGAACAGTCGCTAGGAGAGAAGCATTACTTGCAAGTTGTGCTTCCTTATCATACTTGATAGCATAAGCTACTGCAACTGTAGCCGGTGGGGTTGCCAACATGATAATGATCGCCATAAACGCTTCATAATCCAAGCTAAAGATTGATTTCATGGCTAACATCAAAACCATAAAGATGGCTGGAACCACAATGAGTTTTACACCACTGTAGAGCCATACTACACGGTCCTTCAAAGCTTCACCAATACTGATATTTCCAAGGGTCATCCCAATAGCCAACCAAGCCAAGGGGGAGGCTAATTTAGATAAATAATCAACTGGCTTGTAAAGCCAAGGAAGCGTCTTGTCAATCCGCAAGATTCCAACCGTAATATCTTGCATATCCTTACTACCTTCGTAAAGAGGAACCGTTACTGTCATTTGCGGCATATCATTTTGGAAAATCCAAATCAAAAGACCCACAAAAGTCGCCACAACAATTGGATTCAAGAAAATTTGTTTGAAATTTTTCTTCTCAAACTGAACCCCGCTCATACGAACCAAACCATAAGAATAGAGGAAAACCCGATAGGCAATATTAAAGATATTGGCATATAGGGCCCCAAGAGGACCAAGGAAACCGTTAATAATAGGAATCCCAAAGAAAGTCGTCGAACCAAAGGTCGTTAAAACAGATAAAGTCGTCTTCTGATCTCCCTTAAAGCGAAAATAAAGACTCTCCCCCAAGACAATCAAAATAACATAGGCTACAAATCCAAAGACAAAGACTGTTAAACCAGTCGTAAAAGTCTCTGGGTTAATGTTTTGCATAAAGGCTGAGAATGCCAAGGCAGGTAAAGCAAAAGCTAAGACAACGTCTGATAAAACCTTTCCTGCTTCTGGTCCAACAATATTTCGTTTCCGTGCAACATATCCCAACAAAATAATAGAAATTGTTGAAAAGATAGCACTTAAAAAAGCGTTGGACGTAATGATCTGGAACATATTTTCCATAATGAATCTCCTTTGTGAGTTTTTTTACAAACCTCTATCATTATAACGAAAGGGAGGAGAGGAAGCAAGGGATTTGATAAAAAAATCACAATAAAGGCAAAAAAAGTCGAATTTCATCTAAAAATTCGACTTTATTCTAGCCTACAATCCTTTGTCTGCAATATCTAATCAAAGAATAAAAACTCACTAACATGTAAAACTAAAACAGTTTCCCAATCGCGAGAAAGTTCTCTATACCGCCCAAATTATAGCTGGCAAAAGGGCTTTGGGAACTGACTTATCTGAAACGGAAGGTTCACTCTTCTGACAAGTCTGAATGACCTCTAAACATTCTGAATGGCTAATTCGATTGGAACATCACCATCACTCATTTGAATAATTTTCTGATAGGTATTAGAAGATTCCAGAATCGCAGCTAAAGTTGCGGCTACATTGGGAATGCTATTTGGTTGTGATTGCTTCACCTGAATTGCAATTTTTCCTGAAGCAGTCTCTGCTTCGACCAAATTTCCTGGCTGCAAAATTGTATAATCCAGTTTAGTATTGTGAATTAACCAATTGTCAGCAAAAAATTTAGCAATATTATAATCCATAATCGAAACTAAATTCGGATCTGACCATCTTTCAGGTTCCGTGGCAAATATCGAACTCAGCAAAATAAAACGCTTTATTCCAACTAATTCTGCTGCTTGCATCATTTTAACTGCCCCAAAGGCATCTGTCTGTAAAAGATCCTTTCCACGTGAACCAGCAACAAAATAGACCGCCTCTTGTCCCTGGAGTAACTGCCTTAAATCCTCTACCCCTGCATGTAGATCTAAAGGCACCGGACGAACGCCCTCTTTTACATCAATTCTTTCAGGATTACGTGCCCCAGCTGTTACCTGATGTCCTTTGTCTACTAGCTCTTCTATCAGGAATTGGGCAACCCTTCCAGTTGCCCCGGCAATAAAAATATTCATTTTTTCTCCTTTGATCCTTCAAATTTACTTGCGTATTCAAGTATCTTATCAAAAACGCCACAACTTGACAATTAACCTCCCCTACTATTCAACAAGGAGCAGAGAATGTACGAAACTTTTTCAATTGTCTCTCTTCAGACAGAATGGAGATGGGAAATCGAGTAGGGACTAATGCATAGTCCCTCTCACACCACCGTGCGTGCCGTTCGGCACACGGCGGTTCAGTTAACTTTTAACGCATGTCGTTTTAGGTAGTAATCGAGACAGCTGACCAGTCCTC
>NZ_JBTGGE020000054.1:0-9031 GCF_054331515.2 Streptococcus sp. 10F2
TGTTTCCATTATATCATACAACTGCATACAACACAAACAAAATCTAACGAGAGCTTTAAAAAAATCCAGTTCTATCAAGTAATTGAACTGGATCGGCTACAACATAAACTGATAAACTCGGGAGATTTGTCAAAAGGTTGTAGAAGCTTGCAACCTTTTTTGTATAGTTAGAAAAGCTTTGTTGAGTCCCTCTTTTTTTCTTAGTCTTTTAGTGGAACGTGGTATAATAATCAAAAGGAGGTGCACCATGTTGCTTGGATTTATTGTGTTAGGATTTATCTTGCTGATTCTAGTGCTGGTACTTTTAAGTTCCATTTATGTAGTGCGGCAGCAGTCAGTTGCGATTATTGAGCGTTTTGGTCGTTATCAGAAGACGGCGACGAGTGGGATTCATGTTCGTTTGCCTTTGGGGATTGATCGATTAGTTGCTCGGATTGAGCTGCGCTTACTTCAAAGTGAGATTGTCGTGGAAACTAAAACGAAGGACAATGTTTTTGTAACCCTAAATATTGCGACTCAATACCGCGTAAACGAGTCGAATGTGACGGATGCCTATTATAAACTGATTAAACCAGTTAGCCAGATTAAATCCTATATTGAAGATGCACTTCGATCTTCAGTTCCTAAGCTAACCTTGGATGAATTGTTTGAGAAAAAAGATGAAATCGCCTTGGAAGTTCAAAATCAAGTAGCAGAAGAAATGTCTACCTATGGTTACGTGATTGTGAAAACCTTGATTACCAAGGTTGAGCCAGATGCTGAAGTGAAACAGTCTATGAATGAAATCAATGCTGCTCAACGCAAACGGGTTGCCGCTCAGGAATTAGCTGAAGCTGATAAGATTAAAATTGTTACCGCTGCGGAGGCAGAAGCTGAAAAAGACCGCCTTCATGGAGTCGGGATTGCCCAACAACGGAAAGCTATTGTGGATGGCTTAGCCGAATCTATCCGAGAATTGAAAGATGCCCAAGTTAGTTTAACAGAAGAGCAAATCATGTCGATTCTATTGACGAACCAATACTTGGATACGTTAAATAGTTTTGCAGAATCAGGAAATTCAACTGTCTTTCTACCAGGGCAGCCAGAAGGAGTTGAGGATATTCGAACTCAAATTCTATCTGCTTTAAAAGCACGATAATAAAAAAGGTTAGATTGTAGACAAATCCTACAATCTAACCTTTTTGTTTTCTTTGGATTAGAGATCAGCCTTTGTGAAAACAACTTGGCAGTTTTCAAATTTCTCAATGCGAGCTAGAGAACTGACAGGAATTCCCATTTTTTGGATGAGTTCACGTCCGTCTTGGAAAGATTTTTCGATGACAATGCCAATTCCTTCCACTTTGGCTCCGGCTTGTTGGATGATTTCAATCAAGCCTTTTGCAGCTTGACCATTCGCCAAGAAGTCATCAACAATCAAGACATGATCTTCTTGACTAAGGAATTTACTGGCAATGGAGACAGTTGAAGTCACCTGTTTCGTAAAGGAATACACTTCAGCTGTTAAGATTCCTTCTGTCATGGTAATATTTTTATGTTTCTTAGCGAAAATCATTGGTACATCTAGACTCTCTGCTACATATGCAGCAGGTGCAATTCCAGAAGCTTCGATGGTTACAACTTTGGTAATTCCTTTATCACGATAAGCATCAGCTAGAACCTTTCCCAACTCCTTCATCAATTTGTAGTCAACTTGGTGGGTAAGAAAGGAATCTACTTTGAGAATATTCTCGCCAAGTACATTCCCATCTCTAAGAATTCGTTCTTCTAATAATTTCATGATTTCCTCCAATTATTGATGGAATCTATTATAGCACGTTTTTTCTAAAAAAAGAAGTGAAACAAGTAAAAGAACCCCGTATTTATAGCTAAAAAACGAACGTTTCAGAGATAAAATTCAATAAATGTATTGATTTTAGGTGTTTGTTTTGATAAACTGAGACTATTCTTTTTTAAAACAGAAGGAGGAGCTATGTCTCAGAACATCAAAAAAGAACCATCGGAAAACATGTTATATGGTGTGGAGGATACACCGCCGAAAGGATTGGCGGTTTTGCTAGCTTTGCAACATATTTTAGCTGCTTTTGCAGGTATCATTGCTGTTCCCCTGGTTGTAGCTTCTGCCCTAGGACTTCCGGTTGAACAAACATCGGCGCTTGTTTCGGCAGCTATATTTGTAGCTGGTTTAGCTACGATTATACAGTCTAAAGGACTTGGTCCAATCGGAGCGCGTGTTTCAGGAATGATGGGAACAGACTTTACTTTTGTCAATCCAGCCATTAGTGTCGGTAGTCAGTTTGGCTTAGCCGGTGTCGTTGGTGCGACCATTGCCGGTTCTTTTGTTGAGATTATTCTTAGCCGCTTTATCAAACCGCTTATGCGTTTCTTCCCGCCTTTAATTACGGGAACTGTTGTAACTTTAATTGGGATTACGCTTTTACCAGTTAGCATGGATTGGGCTGCGGGCGGTGTAGGAGCTAGTGATTATGCTTCTGTTGAAAATGTCAGCATTGCTTTTGTTGTTATGCTGTTCACACTGTTTTTGAACCATTATGGAAAAGGAATGATGAAAACTGCTTCTGTCTTTTTCGGAATGGTTTTCGGCTATGTCCTCTGCATTTTCCTTGGCAAAGTCGATCTGTCTACCGTTAATGAAGCAGCTTGGTTTGCTTTTCCGAATGTTTTTGGATTTGGAGTTCGCTTTGAATTATCGGCTATTCTAGCCTTTATCCCAGCTTATGTCGTATCATTGATTGGTACTGTGGGGATTATGATGGCAATTGGGGAAGCTTCTGGCCAAAAAATGACCTCTGAGCGTGCAGCTAATGGTGTCTTAGCTGACGGGGTTGGTTCTCTCTTAGCGGGTGTTTTGGGGGCAGGACCGAACACGGCCTTTTCACAAAATGTAGGCTTGATTACCTTGACGAAAGTTGCTAGTCGACAAGTCATGGTGTTGGCAGGAATTTTATTGGTAATCCTTGGTGTTTTTCCAAAGGTGTCTGCTCTTATTTCCATTATGCCTCAACCTGTTCTGGGGGGGGGTGGAGTTATCATGTTTGGTTTGGTGGCAGCACAAGGTGTCAAAACTCTTGCGACAGTTAAAATGGGAGATCGGGAGCTGTTGATTATTTCACTTGCCTTTGCCTTGGGAATTGGTGTAACCGTTCGTCCAGACTTACTGAGCCATTTGCCATTAGCTCTTCAAATGATTTTCTCATCAGGAATTTCTACAGGAACTATTGTAGCCTTAATACTGAATCAGCTATTAAAAGAAAAATGAGGTCGGACGATTGTCCAACCTCATTTTTCTGATTGTTGAAGGGTCCAAGCAGAAATGCTACGCCCTAGAACAGGGAAGGTAGCCCAGCCATCTTTTTGAACAGTGACGGTATCTGGGTGGTGTTCGAGTTGATCAGCAAAGACATGGCCTTGCCATTGAGTACCGACGTACATGGAGATACTAGAGTCATCTTTGTTACTGATGATAACAGCTAGAGGACTGCGGTCCAGTTCATCCGGAATCCGAGTCCAACCAATCGTATTGGCATCTTCAAAGTAGTCTGTCTCTTCTCCAAATGCTAAGTATTTACGAAGGAGTAGGAGTTTGTCCAAAACTTTTTGGAAACTTGGTTGGGCATGATATCCTTGAACACCATAGTAATCGCCATAAAAGACACAGGGTTTTCCATGTTTACGGAGTAGGATCATTCCATAAGCCAGTGGCTTAAACCAATCTGCTACTACAGATTCTAAAGCCTGTCCTTTTTGAGTATCGTGATTTTCAACAAAGGTAACGGCAGACTCGGGATGATTTTTAACCAAGGAACCATCAAAAATAGTGGTTAAGTCGAAATCTTCCTCTTTTTCACCAGCCTTGTGGAAATTATAGTGAAGTTTAACGTCAACCAAATCAAATTGATGATCCGTATCTTTTAGGTAATTGGTGTTGGTTTCTTCATCAGGATTCCAAAACTCTCCGAAAACATAGAAATCATTTGAAACATTTTCTTTGATATCTCGAATAAAGTTTTTCATGAAAAAGGAATCGATATGCTTAATGGCATCTAGTCGAAATCCGGAAATGCCAGTAGTTGGGATAAACCAATTAGCCCAGTCATAGAGGTTTTGGATGACTTCTGGATGCTTGAAGTCTAAATCAGCATACATGAGATAGTCGTAGTTCCCATTCTCATTGTCAACGAGGCTATCGTCTGACCAACCCTTGTTGTCTCCAACAATTTGGTAAATTCCATTCTTATTTCGTTTGGCATCGAAGTCTGTACCTGTAAAATGGTACCAATGCCATTGGAAATCGTTATAACGACCATGACGACCTGGGAAATAGAAGTGGGTCCATCCTTTAATTCGGAAGGGATCTGTTAATTCTTTTGTACGATCTTCAGGATCGACTTCAATGACTTCAAAAGATTCGAGTCCATCAGCAGCAGCTTTGTGATTCAAAACAAGATCGGCCATAGCTGAGATGCCATGGTCTTTTAAAATACGAATAGCTTGGATATATTCATCCTTGGTTCCGTATTTAGTTCGAACGGTACCTTTCTGGTCAAATTCTCCTAAGTCAAAAAGGTCATAGATTCCGTAACCGACATCGTTTGAGTTTGTAGCTTTAAAAGCTGGTGGCATCCAGACTTGTGTGATTCCAAGTTCAGCCAGATGAGGGGCATCGCCTGCTAGGCGGTTCCAGTGTTGCCCATCATTTGGTAGATACCACTCAAAGTATTGCATTAAGGTTTGATTTGTTTTCATAGCCCTATAGTAAAAGGAAGAGTCTTTTTTGTCAAATTTTTACCTATTTATTTGAAAAGTTTGATTTGATTTTTTAAAAAGATTTGTGTAAAATCAATAAGAGATTGTGAGGAGTAATATGAGTCGCAAAGAGAAAAAAATTGAAGTTCAGTTAAAAGATTACAAGGTACAGGTTGGTACCGATATATTTGATGGCTACCAATTATTGATTGGGAAGCAAATCGTTGGTGAGATTGCGGAATTAGATCAGCAGTTTGCGGTGCTTTCGAATGGAAATGTACAAGAGTTTCATAAAAATCTTGAGCAAGCGATTGAAAAAATTATCGAAAACTACAATTTATCTAAATAAAAGGCTTGCATTCTAAAGATAGTGTGATATAATAATTCTTGTTGATATCGGAGAGATAGCGAAGAGGCTAAACGCGGCGGACTGTAAATCCGCTCCTTCGGGTTCGGGGGTTCGAATCCCTCTCTCTCCATTCTCATTATTGGGGTATCGCCAAGCGGTAAGGCAAGGGACTTTGACTCCCTCATGCGTTGGTTCGAATCCAGCTACCCCAGTTCTTAGGTTACTTATCGGATAGAGGAAGCTAAAATATCCTTTGGGTATTTTATTTCTTTATATCCAGGCGACTGTTGAAGCGATGCGGTACTTAGGAAGAAATTTTATAAGTATATCAGGTCTAGGACTTGATTGTTGGAGGATTTTTTAGATGAACGAATTTGAAGATTTGCTAAACAGCGTTAGCCAAGTTGAGCCAGGTGATGTTGTTACTGCTGAAGTATTGACTGTTGATGCTGGACAAGCTAACGTAGCAATCTCTGGTACTGGTGTAGAAGGTGTCTTGACTCTTCGTGAATTGACTAACGATCGTGACGCTGACATTCACGAATTGGTTAAACCAGGTGAAACACTTGAGTTGCTTGTGCTTCGTCAAGTTGTAGGTAAAGACACTGATACTGTTACCTACCTTGTATCTAAAAAACGTCTTGAAGCACGCAAAGCTTGGGATAAATTGGTTGGACGTGAAGAAGAAGTCGTTACTGTTAAAGGAACTCGTGCTGTTAAAGGTGGTTTGGCAGTAGAATTTGAAGGACTTCGTGGTTTCATCCCAGCATCTATGCTTGATACTCGCTTTGTTCGCAACACTGAGCGTTTCGTAGGTCAAGAATTTGATGCAAAAATCAAAGAAGTGGATCCAAAAGAAAACCGCTTCATCCTTTCACGTCGTGAAGTTGTAGAAGCTGAAACAGCTGCAGCTCGTGCAGAAGTATTTGGTAAACTTTCTGTAGGTGATGTAGTAACTGGTAAAGTTGCTCGTATCACAAACTTTGGTGCTTTCATCGACCTTGGTGGTGTAGACGGATTGGTTCACTTGACTGAATTGTCACATGAGCGCAATGTATCACCTAAATCTGTTGTAACAGTTGGTGAAGAAATTGACGTTAAAGTTTTAGACTTGAATGAAGAAGAAGGTCGCGTATCACTCTCTCTTAAAGCTACTGTTCCTGGACCATGGGATGGTGTAGAACAAAAATTGGCTAAGGGTGACGTTATCGAAGGAACTGTTAAACGTTTGACTGACTTCGGTGCCTTTGTAGAAGTACTTCCTGGTATCGATGGCTTGGTTCACATCTCACAAATTTCACACAAACGTGTTGAAAATCCAAAAGATGCGCTTCAAGTAGGTCAAGTGGTCAATGTTAAAGTTCTTGATGTAAACGCTGCTGATGAGCGTGTATCTCTTTCTATCAAAGCACTTGAAGAGCGTCCTGCTCAAGCTGAAGGTCAAGAAGAGAAACGTGCTGCACGTCCACGTCGTCCACGTCGTCAAGAAAAACGTGACTTCGAATTGCCAGAAACACAAACTGGTTTCTCAATGGCAGATCTTTTCGGAGATATCGAACTATAATTATCGTTGAAAAATGGGGCAATCCCCAATGTTCTTAAGTTCGAATAACTTATAAAGATATAAAAAACACAATTGAATGATTGGGATCAAAACCAAGAATCAGTTGTGTTTTTTTGTGTGCAAGGTTATCGATTGAATGAATCCAGTAGTGAGTTTTTTCTGTCTGTGGACCTTCCTTACTTGAGATTGGATAGCTTTTGAGCAGATTAAGGAATATTTTCTGCGAAGTAGTTTTCATCTTTATGTGAAAGTATATGAAGTTGAAGTTATATAAGGGATTGAAAAATTCTGACTCTGTTTTTGAAAGATATAATTATAGGAATGATGCGAGTTTTATTTCCCTGCTTCCTCGGCTACTTCATTTTGGCATAAAAAATGGCCAAGATTCATTTACCATTCGGAACGTTTTCATTACATTTCAGGACATGGAGGTTTGAAATGTGACTTTTTCTTGTATTCTTAAAGGGTTGATTTTGGACTCATTTGTTCCGAATTTCTTCGAATAGAAAGATGAAAGGGTAAATGATTGGATGAGAACTATGAATATTTTTGTTTATGAGGAGCAGTATCGAGATCATTTTTGGTGGGAAGATTTACTACTTCATACGTTGATGTCTTGTGGTATAGAGGTGAAGTCTTTGGAGATTCAGTCAGATACTTTAGGATTACTTGATTCTTGGACTACAAGGGGAAGTCACCAAGTTTTCATTTTAGTTCTCTATGGAGATAGCAATCGACAAGAGTTTTTTGAGTTAGCTCGTAGAATTCGTCAGTTAGATCCTTTATCTCAGATTATTGTGGTTGCTGACTCCTTATTTTATATGGAAGATGTTTTAAAAACACAAGTGGGGGTCTTGGATTATATTTTGAAGGATTTACAACCCTGTCTCTTTCGGCAGCGGTTGGCTAGCTTGTTGATGCAGGTTCATTCAAATTTCATATTGGACACACCTAAAGAGCAGATTATTATTCAGAACTCACAAGTTCAAGTTCAAATTCCGATTAAGAAAGTCTTTTATGTTGAACGGAGTGTTCGAGCCCACTATATTTCAATCGTGAGCAGTGAGGAAGAATTGTCAGTAATTGCAAATCTCCAAGATGTTAAGGCCAAAACTCCCTTTCTTTTTTCATGTCATCGTTCTTTTTTGGTCAATCCTTTTAACATTCGCCATGTTGATCGACAATTAAGAATGGCATTTTTTCCAAGAGGTTATTGTTGTCCCATTTCAAGAAATCGAATGATGGAGTTGTTAGATTTGATTCAGTTTCAGAGTTACCCTGTGTCAAATTCTGAAGAAAATGAATTGGAATAAGTTTATTGAGTAATGAAGGTATTGGAAAAGGACTTAGCTAGTATAACTAAGTCCTTTTTTCTCTAGTACGACGGGCATGTCGTACATCTGAGGTGTAAGTCCTCTGTGGGCACCTGCTACCGGTGAACCCAATAGCGACTCCCAAGCCTGACTATCGTGAGGTAGCGGGGAGAGGAAGGGATAGCGAAATCGTGGCTCTACGAACAGAAACGTGATATCAGGGCGTATATGGGGGATAAGGGGGCTTAAAACTCTAAAGTCCAAGAAGGTAGTCGTAACCTATATGCGTAAATCACGAGAGTAAACGAGGAAAGATGTACGGCTTATCCCGTGAGGTCTTGTCGAGGCAATAGCCTAGTAACAACGAACGACAAGAAGTCAGCCGAACCCATAGTAGTGAAGAAACTTCTGTAATGGAAGTGGAGCGAAGGGGTGAACAGTTAACCGAAGTATACCTACTTCACTTGTATCTGTAACACTAAGAGTCTGATAGAACTGGAATTAGTCACGTACTGACTAGAGGAAGGTTCACCAATTTAAGATGTCCTACAGATAGCGAAACAAGAAAGGAATACGCACATGTCTAAATTACTAGACCAGATATTGTCAAGAGACAATCTTCTTGAAGCCTACAAACAGGTCAAAGCCAACAAGGGTTCTGCAGGTATTGATGGTGTCACAGTTGATACGATTGATGATTACCTGAGAGAGCACTGGCGAGAAACCAAAAAGCAGATATTGGAAAGAAAGTATAAACCTCAGCCAGTATTGCGGGTGGAAATCCCGAAGCCCAATGGAGGTGTTCGTCAACTAGGCATTCCAAGCATGATGGACAGGATAATTCAACAGGCCATTGTACAGGTTTTAAATCCAATCTTTGAAACTCAATTTTCGGAATATAGTCATGGCTTCCGTCCCAATCGCTCTTGTGAGACAGCCATAGTCAAGTTACTGGAATATCTGAATGATGGTTATGAATGGATTGTAGATATTGACTTAGAGAAATTCTTCGATACAGTTCCACAAGATAGACTCATGTCA
>NZ_JBTGGE020000055.1:0-8931 GCF_054331515.2 Streptococcus sp. 10F2
AAGCTGCTGTTTCTTTACGTGTATGTTCCTCTTTAACATATTCAAGGACCCGTTTTCTAAAATCAATTCCGTATGCCATAAAAACAGTATATCATATACAGTTTATAATCTAAAAGAGTATACCATACTGCCTATAACTAGATAAGCAACTGGGAAAACGAGGTTTATGATTCTTAGGCTATAACGAAGCTCTGGCTAAGAGAGTTAGGAACTCTATCAGTTATTTTATGGAAAAACGCTTAGGCTTAAACGTGAATATGGAAAGCATCTAAATCGTCCGTCCTAGCAAAATGAAGTATCTAGGTTGGAGCTTCTAGAAATCTCTGAAGGGTGGTTGGCAGAGTTGCTCTCGCTAAAACAGTGGGAGGAAGTTTGTCAGAAAGCTTAAGTAACTGACTTCCAGGAAATGAAGAATTAGTTTGAGTGAATGAATCATATCACTCAAGTCTGCCATTAGAGATTGAGGCAATTACTTTTCAATTACGGCTATAAAATTGGTGATGACAACAGTAGACGAGCGATTGCGAACGTGGACATGGAAACAGTGGAAAATAAATCTGGGGGTGTTGAAATTAGGAATATCTAGATGGATAGTAGATCAGCTGCCCACCTGAGATAATTGCTACCAGCTAGTGGCTCAAAAGTTAGCACTAAAGAGAGCAAAATCAAAACCAGTCCTTGTTAAACGAGGACTGGTTAGCTGCTTAGACTTCTACTTAAAAAGACGTGCGTTAAAAGTTAACTGAGCCGCTATTTGCCAAACGCTAGGTGCGGTGGTGTGAGAGGGACTAAAAATGAACCTCTCCTCGATTAAGATTGAAAAGTAAAAGAGACGGGATTGCATTTCCGCCTCTTTCTTTGGTTCATATTTCCATAAAATGTTTTTTGAATTGCTTATTGATCTTTCCAGTGAAGGGCTAGTCGTCGGGAAAGACTAGAAATCATGAAGTTGATGAGGAAGTAGGTGAGTGCGACGAGAGCGTAGAGGGCAAAAACTTGTTGGGGATGGAAATAACGCCCCATTAAGATTTGACTTTTCCCGAATAACTCTTGTAAGGCAATGACAGAGTATAGAAATGAAGTATCTTTTATGACTGTGACAAATTGGGAAATGATGGCCGGTAACATTTTCCGAATCGCCTGTGGAAAGATAATAAGGGTGAAAATTTGATAGTTGGTAAATCCTTGAGATAGACCTGCTTCAGTTTGCCCATGATCAATGGAATTTAGACCTCCTCGGATAATTTCAGCTAAGGCTGCTGAGGTAAAAATTGTAAAGGAGATAATTCCTGCAGGGAGTGATTTAACTTGAAAGACTAAAAAGATGATAAAAATCCATAAGAGGTTGGGGACATTTCTAACAAACTCAATATAGATACTTGCAATGAGTTGGAGAAGTCGATTTTTACCATTACGCATGAGTGCCAATAAAGTTCCAAAAATAGTAGATAGGAAAATGGCAGTCAATGAAATGAGAAGTGTAAGACCGAGTCCTTGTAGAAGGAAACTCAGATTGTAGGGATTAAAAAGATCTGACATGGATATTCCTTTCTAAATTAAAGACTGTAGGTCCGTTTATTAGCCTCTTCCTTTCGTCTTGCCCAGCTAGCAAGTGGGAAGCAAAGAAGGAAGTAGAGGAAGGCTGCAAAGCTAAAGGCGGGAACATAATTTGTACTCTCAAAGGCCCAAGACTTAGCGACGAACATAATATCAGCTCCAGAAATAATAGCAACCGTAGCTGTATTTTTGATCAGATTCACCACTTGATTGGTGAGGGGAGGGAGAATCGTTCGAATAGCTTGTGGGATAATGATGAGCCGCATGGTCTGAGCGTAACTAAATCCTTGAGAAAGAGCGGCTTCTGTCTGTCCTTTAGGGACAGCTTGGATTCCCGAACGGAATACTTCTGAGATATAAGCCCCGTGGTAAAGACCAACACAGAGGATCCCTGTCCAAAAAGCTGAAATCATGAGACTGCCTTGTGATAAAATGGCTAGGCCATAATAAACAAAGACAAAGTGAATGAGTAGGGGAGTGTTTTGGAAAAATTCTACATAGATTCGAGAGCAAGTTTGAGCAAAGCGAGAATGACTAGAAGCCATTGCTGCAAAAAGAATGCCTAATAGCATAGACAATAGAAGAGAGCCGATGGATAAGCCAAGGGTATAGAGGAATCCTTGAAAAAATCCATCTAATTCTTGAAAGAGAGCCCCCCATCTAGAAAGAGAAAAAGGGCTTGAAGTAGAGATTAAAAACATGGGACCTCCTTAATGATCAGTTGCTTTACCAGATTTTAGGTGATGGCTTTTTTGAATTTTCTGAAGGGTGCCATCTTGGGACCATTTTTCAATGAGGGTATCAATGTAGCTGATTAGTTCTGTATTTGATTTTTTACTAGCAATACCGTATTCTTGCGTATAAAATCCTTCTTCTAAAATCTGTGTTTGTGAGCTGAGATAGCCCGATAAAATAGACTTATCGACGGAAAAAGCATCAATTCGCTGAGCATAGAGGGAGATGGCTAGTTCGGGGAAAGAACCAAGTTCGACATATTGAAAGGATAGCCCGTTCTCTTCGCCGTACTTCTTTAAGTTTGCTTTGGTAGTGGCTCCTTGGGAAACCCCAATTGTTTTGCCATTAAGGTCTTTGGAGTTTTTAATTCCAGATTTTTTAGTGACGAGAAAACCGATCTGATCATAGTAATAGGGTTTGGAGATAGCATAGGATTCTTGCCGTTGTGGTGTCGTCGTATAGGTAGCGATGATTAAGTCGACCTGGCCATTATCCATTAGTGGCTCGCGAGTATGAGCTGTTACTGGCGTGTATTCGATGGAAACGTCTAAAGCTTTGGCAATTTCTTTGGCGATATCAATTTCCATTCCATGGTACTCTTGATCTTTAGGATCCAAGTAGCCGAAGTTTGGAACATCTTGCTTCACTCCAACGCGTAGAACCCCTGCCTGTTGAATTTTTTGAACTTGTTCAGGGACTTGTTCAGCCGCTTGAACAGGAAGGGAGAGAAGAAAGAAGCTTAGGCATAGGCCGAGTGTATAGGCAATGTATTTTTTGAAGTGCATGTGCATCCTCCTAGTCTTCTTTTACTTTATCACTGGTGTGGTTGATAATCTTGCTGAGGAATTGTTGAGCTCTTGGTTCTTGAGGATTGTCGAAGAATCCATGGACATCTGTTGTATCGACTAAGATTTCACCATCAGCCATAAAGATAATGCGATCTGCAACTTCTCGGGCGAAGCCCATCTCATGGGTCACGACGACCATGTTGGTTCCGCTACGGGCTAATTTTTGCATAACGGTGAGGACATCACCGATCGTTTCAGGGTCTAAGGCAGAAGTCGGCTCATCAAAGAGAAGGAGTTCCGGTTTCATGGCGAGGCCTCGAGCGATGGCAACGCGTTGTTTTTGACCTCCGGATAACATACCTGGATAGGAATCTTTTCGATCCCACATGTTTACATAGGTTAAATATTTTTCAGCTAGCGTCAAGGCTTCTTGAGGGTCCATTCCTAGGACCTTGATCGGTGCTAGAGTAACATTTTCGAGAACGGTTTTATGAGGGTAGAGATTGAAATGTTGGAAGACCATTCCGACTTCTTTGCGAAGTTCGACCAAGTCCTTTGTTGAAGCGTGTACGAGTTCGTGACCATTGACTTTTAAGCTACCTGTTTCGATGGCTTCAAGAGCATTGATGGTCCGAATCAAGGTCGATTTTCCAGAACCAGAAGGTCCAAGTAGTACCACAACCTGACCTTTATCAATTTCAAGATTGATATTTTTCAGAGCGTGGTAATCTCCGTAGTACTTTTGAACATTTTTAAATTCGATAAGAGACATTGTTTTCCTCCTTTTTGTTTTGTAAGAAAATCTAACATATAACAAACAAAACTTATCTTGTAGTCTATCAAAAAAAGCAAAATTATGCAAGATGCTCGAAATATAACTAGAAATACTTGTGAGAAAACGTGACATACAATCTGTCGGTTATATTTCTTGCATTTGTCTTTGCGGTATGAGAGAATGACAATTGTAAAATAATGTTTAAGAAAGGATTTTTATGAAAAATCGGAAAAAATCTAAGGGTTTTCCCTTTGAAACGCGTCAGCGTTTTTCCATTCGAAAGTTTAATGTAGGGGTCGTATCTGTAGCTATTGCTGCTTTTATGATCATGGGAACAGATGTATCTGCCAGTGAGTTAGAGGCTGCGACAGCTAGTGCTGTACAGGTAGGAGAGCAAAAGGAGCCTGCCGAGGAGGAACCTCAGGCGGTTGATACGAAAGTTGCGGAAACTACTACAACGACTCCGACTGCTGAAACTCCAGAACAGCTAGTTGCTACAGAAGAGAAGCCGGTAGAAGCCGAAAAAGATGCTGCTGTTAAAGAAGAAACAGCTTCTACAGAAGAGATGAAAAAAGAAACTTCAACAGAAGCTAAATCTGAAACAAAACCAACTGCTACAGATTCTTCGAACACGACTAGCTCATCTAAGGTTGAAGCTCGCAAAGTAGAGATTCCTTATACTGTTACTTATGTGAACCAAGCAACGCAACAAGTTATTGCTTCGGAAGAAAAGGTAGCGGAAGTCGTAACGTCAGATAGCAAGGCTGTAACGACTATTCAGGTGAATCCTAAAGAATTGCCTGCCGGTTACCAATTGGCTAAGGGAGAAGAGTTAAAATTAACCCAGCAAATCGCTGAGTTGCAACAAAACCAATTGCTCTTTGCGCTTGTGCCAACAACGACTTCAACTGATAGCAGCTCTCGTCGCCGTCGTGTATTACGGAGTACACCGACAGATGCAGAATTGTATACTCCAACAGGACGTCCTAGAGAGGTCTTTTTACATCACGATATGGGCTATCAGGTAGATCGTTCTGTCACTACAGATCACTTGCCAAAGGCAACAAGAGATGCAACAAAATACGCCTTTAAACAAAAACCAGATTCAAGTATGCCGGGACTCAAGGAGGTTACGGTAATTATAACCTATCCCGATAATTCTGTGGATGAGGTTAAAACAACTATTACAGTCATCTTGGTTGATCCAGAGAAGACACTAGTAGCTGATCCTGCTAATCTAACAGAAATTGAGAAGCGGGAAGTAATTGAGGCAATAAAAAGTAAGCCTCAAAATCAGAATATTCATCCAGAATCTCAGTTTTCAGTCTCCAATGATGGAACCGTGACGGTTACGAATAAAGATGGCAGTACCTATGTGATGGATAAGTCAAAAACCGTAACGAGCAATCCTACCCTTCGTGATGGTTATAATATTACGTTGACAGACCAAGGACCTCTATCAGGTCGTCCAAGCACAGATCCAGGATTCCTAGAGATGGAAAGCGGTGCATGGGTATATCGTTATGATATTGACAATCTAAGCTCAATCAGTTTTTCTGAAATTCGTCGTCGCCTTGTTGCTACTCCGAAGAATGGTCAAGGAAGAACCATCCAAGGGACAGATTTTGACACTTTTGCCAAGAATGCCAATGGACGTTTCCTTGATCCAGCTACGAACAAGGTTACCGAAGTACTTCAAGTTAGACGAAGTCCAGCTAATTCAAATTTTGTAGAAGGTGGTCAACTTTCTCCTGTAGGATCAAGTACTAATCAAGGGAAAACTGTTCAGAAATTTAAATATGCAGATTCGGGTAGTAGAACTGAACTAGATTCAAATCCAGCGTTGTTATATGTTGATGGGATTCGTTATACGTCAGTTTATCATAAGACACCAATTGCAAATAATGACAACTGGGATTTTCGAAATGATACTCCAGAAGCTCGTGAAATTCTTCCAGTTTACATTGTTGGTGTCGATGTGACCAAACCAGTTGTTGATGCAGCAGCTACGAAGGCAGCTATCAAATTACCTACGGCAACAACCATCATTCCTGTTGCGAACTATGAGACTGAAGTTGGAAGTAAGTTAACGCCACAAAATGTGACTGCTACGGATAACCTTCATACAACAGCTCAACTAAAACAAAAGAGTGCTACTGGTCTAGGTTATGAGCAACGTGACCGGACTCAATTCCGTCTGAAAGATAGTACAGGGAAACTTTTAACCCAAGAAGAAGCGATTGCGGCTGTTAAAGCAAATGCTGATAAACAACAGACATTTGAAATCTTGACCTATGTCATTGATGACTCAAATAACCAAAGTGATTCAGTATCTTTAGGATCTGTAACGCTTGCAACATGGGCAAAGATTAAGGAACCTGTAGCCAAAGAGCAAGAAGCACGGATGTCGCAAAAGGGCGCTGATGTTTCAGCGGAAGCGGCGATTTCAAATCGTGGAGAAATGCCTGAAGGTACAACCTATGCATGGGAATCTCCTCTTGAAATCCCTCAAGATAGTACAGCAGATATTACTAAGAATGTTGTTGTAACTTACAATGATGGAAGTAAGGATATTGTACCTGTTACCATCAAGGTAAAAGATGATGTCGCTCCAACAGTAGAAGACTTGTCAGATTCTACTGTTGCGAAAGGCGCAGCTTTTAATCAGAGTTTATCAGTTGGTGACAATGTCGCTGTTACTACTGTCGCTGTTACAGGTCTTCCGGCTGGTGTAACTTATAATGGTGATACTGCTAATCCACAAATTAGTGGAACTCCTACCGCAGAAAAAGGTGATTATCCTGTAACTGTAACGGTACGAGATGCAGCTGGAAATGAAACGACTAAAACATTTACAATTCACGTAACAGATAAAGATTTGTTACAAGAACAAGTAGATGATAAATCTTCTGATTCGCAGGATCCGAATTATACTGAGGCAACTCCAGATAAGAAAGAAGCTTACGATAAAGCTTTGGCGGATGCAGAAGCAGTTCTTAAGAAGCCAGATGCATCTCAAGATGAGATTGATGCAGCCCAAAAAGCTCTCGAGGATGCTAAATCAGCTTTAGATGGTCAATCAAATGTTAATAATGCGAAAGACACTGCGAAACAAGACATTGATAAAGCAGCGGAAGCTAAGAAGTCAGAAATCGATGCACGTCAAGACTTAACTGATGAAGAGAAAACAGCAGCTAAGGCTCAAGTTGATACAGAAGCAGGAACAGCTAAAGCTGCAGTAGATGCAGCGACAACGAATGATGCAGTTGAATCCGCTAAGAATAAAGGTGTTGAGACTGTTAAAGCTATTAACCCAGATGCAGAAGCTAAGAATGCAGCCGAAAAAGCTATCAATGATGCAGCGAAAGCGAAGATTGAAGAGATTAAAGCTAAGGAAGGCTTGACTGAGGAAGAAAAAGAAGCAGCAATCGCTCAAGTTGCCGAAGCTTCTAAGAAAGCTGTTGATGAGATTGTAAAGGCTACAACAAACGATGCAGTAGAGAAAGCTAAGAATGACGGGCTTAATAACATCGATGCTATTAACCCAGATGCAGTTGCTAAGCCTGAAGCTAAGAAAGCGATCGATGAAGCAGCGAAAGCTAAGAAAGCCGAAATCGATGCACGTAAAGACTTAACTGATGAAGAGAAAACAGCAGCTAAGGCTCAAGTTGATGCAGAAGCAACGAAAGCTAAAGACGCAGTAGATGCAGCGACAACAAATGCAGGAGTTGAAGAAGCTAAGACTGCAGGTGAAACAGCAATTAAGGCAGTTCCAGAAACTCCAGTTGCTAAGCCAGAAGCTAAGAAAGCCATCGATGAAGCAGCGAAAGCTAAGAAAGAAGCGATTGATGCGAACGATAACTTGACTGCTGAAGAAAAAGCAGCAGCTAAAGAACAAGTTGATGCAGAAGCAGAGAAAGCTAAAGACGCAGTAGATGCAGCGACAACAAATGCAGGAGTTGAAGAAGCTAAGACTGCAGGTGAAACAGCGATTAAGGCAGTTCCAGAAACTCCAGTTGCTAAGCCAGAAGCTAAGAAAGCCATCGATGAAGCAGCGAAAGCTAAGAAAGAAGCGATTGATGCGAACGATAACTTGACTGCTGAAGAAAAAGCAGCAGCTAAAGAACAAGTTGATGCAGAAGCAGAGAAAGCTAAAGACGCAGTAGATGCAGCGACAACAAATGCAGGAGTTGAAGAAGCTAAGACTGCAGGTGAAACAGCAATTAAGGCAGTTCCAGAAACTGCAGTTGCGAAGCCTAAAGCTAAGGACGCGATCGATGAAGCAGCGAAAGCTAAGAAAGAAGCGATTGATGCGAACGATAGCTTGACTGATGAAGAAAAAGCGGCAGCTAAGGAAAAAGTTGATGCAGAAGCAACCAAAGCTAAAGATGCAGTAGATGCAGCGACAACAAATGCAGGAGTTGAAGAAGCTAAGACTGCAGGTGAAACAGCGATTAAGGCAGTTCCAGAAACTGCAGTTGCGAAGCCTAAAGCTAAGGACGCGATCGATGAAGCAGCGAAAGCTAAGAAAGAAGCGATTGATGCGAACGATAGCTTGACTGATGAAGAAAAAGTGGCAGCTAAAGAACAAGTTGATGCAGAAGTAGCGAAAGCTAAAGATGCAGTAGATGCAGCGACGACAAATGCAGGAGTTGAGGAAGCTAAGACTGCAGGTGAAACAGCAATTAAGGCAGTTCCAGAAACTCCAGTTGCTAAGCCAGAAGCTAAGAAAGCCATCGACGAAGCAGCGAAAGCTAAGAAAGAAGCGATTGATGCGAACGATAGCTTGACTGATGAAGAAAAAGCGGCAGCTAAAGAACAAGTTGATGCAGAAGCAGCGAAAGCTAAAGACGCAGTAGATGCAGCGACAACAAATGCAGGAGTTGAGGAAGCTAAGACTGCAGGTGAAACAGCGATTAAGGCAGTTCCAGAAACTCCAGTTGCTAAGCCAGAAGCTAAGAAAGCGATCGATGAAGCAGCGAAAGCTAAGAAAGAAGCGATTGATGCGAACGATAGCTTGACTGATGAAGAAAAAGCAGCAGCTAAAGAACAAGTTGATGCAGAAGCAGCGAAAGC
>NZ_JBTGGE020000056.1:0-8903 GCF_054331515.2 Streptococcus sp. 10F2
CGAAAAGCTCACAAGCTTCTGTTCGAGTGTGCCCTTCCTGAACGAAAGACAGCACACGTTTTCTAAAATCAATACTATATGTCATGGTTCTATTTTATCACGTATTATAAAGTGGAACAACTATATTTCACTAAATTATTTACACAGATTCTTATGTAGGGATTCTGATGAATATCTTTTGAGGAAGGTATCCATCGGGGGGAGTTTTAACATAGTTATATTAAAACCTCTGTATACATTTGCTATAATGGAGTTAGGAAAGTAAATCATTAGGAGATTATATGTCGAATATCAAAGATAAATTACCTGTTTTTCAAGCAAATGATATCAATATCAGTAAGGATGTTAGTTTAGTCTGGTCTATTGCAAATACTCTACGTGGAGCTTACCGAGCGGATAAATACCGAGATGTCATCATTCCCATGTTTGTATTGGCTCGCTTGGAAGCTGTCCTTTTACCGACCAAGGAAAAAGTGTTAGTTCAATATCAGTCAAATCCCTCGACGCCAGAGAAAATCTTTGAGTCTATCACGGGTTATAGATATTACAATACCAGCAAGCATACACTGAAGAACTTGTTGAATGAACCCGATGCAATCAAGGATAATTTTTTGGATTACCTAGATGGTTATTCCAAACGAGTAAAGGATATTATCGAGAATTTGAAATTTAAGGAGCAGGTGGATACCTTGGCAAGCACAGGACGTCTGTTTACAGTAGTGAAGAAATTCTCGGAACTTGATTTGTCACCAAGTTCCATTGATTCTATGCGTATGGGTTATATGTTTGAGGATATTATCCGTCGCTTTTCTGAAAACGAGGAGGCAGGTTCTCACTACACACCAAGGGAAGTCATCGCCCTCATGGTCAACTTGCTTTTAATGGAGGCAGATGAAGAGCTTTTTGTAGATAATAAGGAAATTAAGATTTTAGATATGGCTGCAGGTACAGGTGGTATGCTAGCAACTGCCAAAAGCTATATCCAACAGCTCAATCACAAGGTAAACGTCCGCTTGTTTGGTCAGGAGTATCTAGCTGAAACCTATGGTATTGGCAAGGCGGATATGCTGATCCGTCAGGAAGAATCGGACTACTTTGTCAAGGCGGATACGCTCAAGGATCCAGATCCATTTTATGATAAGAAAATGAACTTTATCATTGCCAATCCACCATTTGGTCAGTCTTGGGGAGGTAAGGATGCGGATGACGGAGTAGAGCAGGCGGTCAAGGATGATCAGGCTTTCTTTGAGTCGACAGAAGGCAGGGAAGGTCGTTTCGTCAATACTCCCACGACAGGCGATGCTCAGTTGCTCTTCCATCTACATGCTTTGGCGAAGTTGGAGGAAAATGGCAGAGCAGCTATCATATCAAACGGTTCACCCCTATTCTCAGGTGGAACGACATCTGGGGAAAGTCAAATCCGCCGTTATATCTTAGAAAATGATTTGTTGGAGGCCATTGTTGCCCTCCCAGGTCAATTTTTCTACAATACTGGAATCGGTATCTATATCTGGCTTTATAATAAGGATAAGAGTCCAGAAAGACAAGGTAAGGTCCAATTTATCGATGCGACCAATGAATTTGTTCCATTGCGGAAATCACTGGGACAAAAACGCCGTGAGCTGTCACAGGACAATATCAAGGATATTCTCAAGTGGTACCATGACTTTGAGGAAAATGACCGTGTGAAAATCTTTGACAGCAAGGAATTTCTTTATAAAGAATACCTAGTTATGCAGCCTCTACAACGTCGTGGAGAAATTACAGAGAAAAGTCTCGAAAGTGTCCAGTCGGTCCAGTTTTTTACCAAGCTCTTTGATGAATACAAGTACCAAGAATTACTGGAAATGGAGCCACGCACAGCCAAGCAGGATAAGGAATTGCAAAAGCTTGAAGAAGGTAGGGAAAAGCAAGAGGAAATCCTCCGAGCCCTCCGTCAAGGTCTGTCGGAAACTACCTATCCAAACTTTGAGATCTTTACAGCCACATTGAAAGAACTCTTGTCAGAAGTCAAGCTGACTCCAGCCAATCTCAATGCCCTAGCTCTTGCTATGAGTGAGATGGACAAGACTGCTGAGGTTATCACAACTAAGAAGAAAGACAAGTTGGGTGAGATTGCGGACGGTATCGTCTATGACAAGACTACTAAGGATTCTGAGATTGTCAAGCTCTCGGAAGAAGTAGAAGCTTATTTTGAACGGGAAGTCTATCCTCATGTCCCAGATGCTCACTTCTGGTGGGAGGAAAACAAGCTAGGAGCAGAAATCCCCTTTACCCGCTATTTCTACCAATATCAAGCTCCAGAAAAGGCAGAAGACCTGCTCAAATCATTCTATGACCTAGAAGACCAACTACAAGCACTCTTGGAGGACCTCAAACATGACTAGGATGAAAGATAGTGGTATCGAGTGGATTGGGGAAGTACCAGAGGAGTGGGGGGTAACAAAGTTAAAATATATTTGCGGAATGCAGAGCGGAAATAATTTAACTTCCCTAGAGATTTCTTCTGAAAATGATGGTGGAAAGATCTTTCCAGTTTATGGAGGCAATGGTCAACGGGGATACTACAGTGATTTTACGAATGAAGGAAATTATTGTTTGGTCGGTAGACAGGGTGCATTAGCTGGCAATGTTCATTTTGTTTCAGGAAAATTTTGGGCAACTGATCATGCGATAGTTGTTTATGAACATACACATACCTATTCCAAATATCTTTGCTATTTATTAAAAGCAATGAATCTAAATCAGTATGCTTTTGAAACAAGTGCTCAGCCAGGAGTTTCTGTAGAGAAAATATTACAACTAGAAACGATTCATTGTCCAAAAGGCGAACAAACCCAAATCGCTGATTTCCTCGACAAAAAAGTCGCTCAGATGGATAAGGTCAAAAGCCTTCTGGAAGAGCAAATTAAGACTTTGGAAGACTACCGCCAAAGCCTTATTTACGAAACCGTCACAAAAGGACTGGATAAAACCGCTCCCTTGAAAGAAGTTGATAATAAATGGATAAGTGTTATTCCAAGTGATTGGGAAGAAAGAAAATTGAGATATCTTGCTCAGACTAGGAACGAAAAAATTTTAACGGAAAATTCAGATTCATACGTAGGGTTGGAAAATATTACTCCTAGAACGGGATTATATATTGAAACAGAGTCAGAGGTAGATTTAACTGAAAATATCAGTTTTAAACAAGGGGATATTTTATTTGGGAAATTGAGACCATATTTGCGAAAATTTTGGAAAGCTGAATTTGATGGGACTGCTAGTTCAGAGTTTATAATATTTAAAGATTCTATACTGGATCTTGAATTTTTATATTGGGCAATTCAAAGTGATAGTTTTGTAAATGATGTTAATTCATCAACCTATGGGAGTAAAATGCCAAGAGCAAGTTGGGAATATATAAAGGAGATTAAAATTCCTTTTCCAGTATCTCAAAATGAACAGAAGTCTATAGTAAAATTTCTTAATGAAAGAGTGGTTCAAATCAACCAAATGATTGCTATCAAAAAAGAACAAATTGAAAACATCAACAAACAACGTCAAACACTGATTTATGATTACGTGACAGGGAAAAGGAGGGTGTAGGAATGCTGTTTGGAACAAATTTAAAATTCCGTATTTCTTACTTTTATACAGCATTTTTCCCAGCATTCCTGCTCATTACTTTTTCACTTTTGGATTTTAGTTCTTTTGTTTGGAAAAAAGTTGATACGATTTTAGCTTATATGTTGAGAAATACTTTGCCATTAGTTGTAATAATATGTTTATTCTTAATAATGATTCTTTCTATCTTAACTATAAAAAAATATATTATTAGTAGACAATCTGAGGAATTTATAGTGACGAATATTGTTTTGAACTTTAATTATTATGATATAAAACTTTCCGATAAGAGACAAGGGAAGGTAATCTCTGTACAGGATGCTCCGAAAATAAACTCAGGATTTATTACATTTGTAACGTCAACTATTGCTCCATCAATAATTTTGAAATTCATGGAAGGTGTAAATTCTATTTTGGCATTTTTTATTATTGTAGTTTTCTTTATATTATTGATGTTAGGTAATGATGTGTTTCCAAATCTTATATTGCCGATTTTTGGCATTCATTTGTTAGTGACTAAAGATAATTACAACATCTTTTATTTGAGAAATGATGTCGAATCGTTTACAGGAGTAAAACGACTTTGCTCACTGGGTAATACAGGGACATTAGCCAGAACATTTGTTTTTTATGACCAAGAGGTTTTTGATGTAGAGATAGGAAAGAGGTTAACATGATTAAATTATATGCAGTAGGTTGGCAAGCTGGATATGGGAAAGTATTAGGAAAGTTGAAAAATTTTAGAGAAGTAGTTTCAGATGACTTAGAAAAATATATTTCGAATATCAAGTTTGTAACTGAAATTAATTCAGAAAAAGAATCGATAGAAGATAAGTTTGATGAGGCTATATTAACATTACAAAATATTGAGACAAACGGTAATAATACAGAGGTTCCTTTTTTTCGATCAGTTACTCAAAACCTTACTGGAGATTATGAGAGGATTAAGTTGATTAGTGAACAGATTGATCAAACTTTGCCAAAATTAAATGATTTTAAAAACATACGCCTCTATATGATTACTCATCAAATTGAAGGGACAAAATATAGATATTTTTTAAAAGCCCTTAGAACAGCTACGTTGAAGTCTAGATTTATTGCAACACAAACTTCTGGAAAAATAAAAATTACAGACTTGGAAAATGAAGGGAAGTCTATGCCATTTGTAATCAGTTACGCTGAGAAGATTACAAATGAATCTGTTATTCAATATATTTTTGACGTACAGGACTATGAAACTATTTTTGGATTAAACGAATCGAAAATGAAAATGGCAAAAGAAAATTATAGCAAATTTCTTTCACTTGAAGGTAACTCTCCTGAATATAAAATTTCTGGCGAGTATGAAGTTGAAGTCAGTGATTCTGAATCTAAAAAAATATATGAGAAATTAAAGTCTAATCGAAAACTGGTAAATATACTTTCCAAGTATTCCAATGAGGCAGAACAATTTAAGTGGGAATATGTAAAAGAAGCAAATGAATTATCTCAAAATTTTTTCCAAACTCCTTTTCAATTTGACGAAGATAGAAAAATAATTATGCTTACGGCTGAATCTCTAGAAGCCTTTGTTTCTGTCATAACTAATTCAAAGAAATTGGGTATTGCAAAACACGAATACGAAGACCCTACTGCTGATGTCAGACGAAGTACTTAGAAAAATATCCTTCCGAAAATCCACCAAACATCCATCCGTTATCTCCCTATCCTTCCGAACTGTACTATAATAGTATTATGAAAAGGTTTGCTTTTATTAGAAGGTGGGTGTTTTATGTACATATCGGTTAAGCAAGCGACGGAGACGGAGCTCTGGGAGATTTCAGTTCGTCGTGTTCGTGAACGTTGTATTCAGAAAAACATAGTGCCTAAGATGACTCATTTTCATATTGCCTTTGAAAGTATACCTCGCTTTGTTGGTGGAATAGTCAGACTGGTCGGCTCTTGATCAACTTGGAGCTGATGAATCCTCCCATTGATATTAAATTTTCAGACCGATTAGGTTATTATCAAGCCTTTGATGACTTCCATGCTAAGGGAAGCCTGTCAGCAATAAAAGATTTATTTGCTATCGAATTGAACGAGAGATTAGGTATGTATTTGTCTATCCTGTCTCTTGATGATGTGGAGTAAATGCTAGAAAGAAAAGGAACAATTATGGCTCATTTTGACCTTACAGAACGTTATGATTTTCAGCAGTGGATTATCACAGATTTAGAAACAGAAAATGGTTTTATTCACAGACCGCAGGGCCAGTATAATCAACGCTTGGGAATGGATGCAGATATCTTGTGGGAGTTTCTACGAGCAACTCAAGAAGACGAGATGGATTATCTCTTGAAGAAGTTGGACAAAGAGGGGATTCTCAACTTGATTAACCAAGAAATTATCAAGGGAGGTCTTCTCTTTGCCTTGAAGTCAGGGGTTTATATTGAAAATAAACAACTACGACTGGTATATCCCAAGCCTGCCACTTCCTTTAATGCAAAGGCAGTCAAGCGGTATGAGCAAAATCGCTTTACGGTTATGGAAGAGGTTGCCTACAAGGATCAGGAACGTGTAGACTTGGTTATCTTTCTGAACGGCCTCGCTTTGTTTGCTGTTGAGTTGAAGCTCAATTCCAGTGGTCAATCGGTAGATGATGCTATTAGTCAGTTGAAAAAGCGAGATAGCAAGAACCGCTTGTTTAAGTTTAACGCAGGGGTTTTGGCTTCTTTCGCAGTAGATACTTTGGAAGTCTACATGACTACTGAAATCAAAGGGCAAGATACCTATTTCCTTCCCTTTAATATGGGGCAAGGTGAGGGGGTTGATCAAGGTGCTGGAAATCCACACAATGAATCTGGTCCAGATACAGTCTATTTTTGGAAAGAAGTGTTGACTAAGGATAGTATTCTTCAGTTGATTGAACGCTTTATCTTTTTGAAGGTTGATCGGGATAAAAAAGGCACGAAAACGCTGATTTTCCCTCGTTACCAGCAAAGACGGGCAGTAAACCGTGTCCTAGAGGATATGAAGGTCAATCACACCGATAGTAATTACCTGATTCAACACTCGGCAGGGTCTGGCAAGACTAATACGATTGCTTGGTTGGCACATAGTTTGGTCAGTCTGCATGATCAGGAAGACCGAAATGTTGTGGATGCGGTCTTGATTGTGACAGACAGGATTGTTGTGGACAGGCAACTACAGGACGCTGTTCAGGCTATCCAGCATCAGCCTGGGGTTATCAAGGTGATGGATGACAAGGCAACTTCTAGTGACTTGGCGGATGCCTTGGCTGGAAATACTAAGATTATCGCAACAACCATTCATAAATTTGCCCAAATCAATAAGTCAGATTGGATGACAGTTGGTCCAACTGCCCAGAAAAGATTTGCCATTCTGATTGATGAAGCTCACAGTTCGACGACGGGCTCCTATATGAGTGCTGTCAGTCAAGTTTTGACAGAAATAGATGTTGAAGACGGGACGATTGATGAGGTGCAGGAGGTTTCAGTGGCGGATGCCATCGAACAAGAAATCGCTCGGACAGGAAAGCAAGGTAACATTTCGATCATCGCTTTTACAGCTACGCCTAAAGCGACAACCCTCCAGTTGTTTGGAAAAACTTTACCAGATGGTTCAAAAGGTCCTTTTGATGTTTACTCTATGAAACAGGCTATCCAGGAAGGCTTTATTCTGGATGTCTTGAATAACTATACTACTTACAAGACTTACTACAAATTGAACAAGGCTATTGAGGAGGATCCTCGGTTTAAGACAGGTCTTGCCAGGAGAAAGATTGCCAAGTTTATCGAGTTATCGGATGAAAATATTGACCAGAAAGTTGAAATCATCATGGACCATTTCATCAGTCATGATATTATGGCTGAGTTGGGCGGTCAAGGTAAAGCTATGATTGTTACATCGGGTCGTGAAGCAGCAGTCAAGTATCAAAAAGCGTTTAAGCGCTATTTTGAGGAACATCATATTACTAGCATTGGAGCTTTAGTTGCTTTTTCAGGCAAGGTGAGTTTGGATGATAAAGAGTATACTGAAACTTTTATGAATGGGTTTGCGGAAGACAAACTCAAAGGAAGATTTGATACAGATGCTTACCAAGTCTTGATTGTAGCCAATAAATACCAGACAGGTTTTGACCAGCCGAAATTGGTGGCTATGTATGTAGATAAAAAGTTGCGAGATGTAGCAGCTGTACAAACTCTATCTCGCCTCAATCGTATTGTGGGAGGTTACAATAAGAAAACTTTTGTACTAGACTTTAAAAATACCTATGAGGATATAAACAAGGCTTTTGCTCCTTACTATAAGGAAACGATTTTATCAGAAACTATTACGCCAAGCCATATATTTGACTTGGTGCGTAAGATAGACGAATATGGTATTCTTGACAGTGATGTTATCCATGAGTTTAATCAATTCCTTTATCAAGAGAAACGTTCTAGTCGGGATAAGCAGAAGATGACAGCGTTGTTGAATAAAGGTTACAGTCGTGTTCGGGAGTTTGATGCGAAGGAGCAGTTGGAAATCAAAAAAGTTTTCCGAGGTTTTCTTCGAATGTATACTTTTCTGATTCAAGCTACTGCCTATCAAAATGAGGTTCTGCATGGGCGTTATAATTATCTACAAGAATTAGTTAAGATGATTGATGTTCGGCTTGGTGGGACGGATTTTACCATTGCGGATAAGATTGTGGTGGACTACATGAAGCACAAGCAAACAGGTGTCCATACTGTAGCTGACTTGGAAGGAGAATATACTCTTTCGCTTAATAAACCTAAAATCGGACCTATTGATGAAGAACAGGAAAAACGTCTTTCAGAGATTATTGAAGAAATCAATGAGCAACTTGATTTGACGATTGATCCTCAAATTGGTGTTAGCGGAGCAGTTTCTATTCGTGAACTCATGAAGAAAAATGAGAAACTCAAGCAGTCTGCTAAGGTAAATTCTCGAGAAGACTTTGAGTACACATTTGAAGATGAAATTGATTATGTTTTGATAGAAGGCTATAATCAAAATCAAGATTTTTTTGGTGTTTTGCTTAATAATGATTCCTTTAAAAAGAGAATTGCAAAGATATTTATCAATGATGTTTACGAAAGTTTAAAAAATAACAGTTGAACCATATAATGTCATATAGTTTTTTATACTCTTTTAGATTATAAACTATATATGATATACTATTTTTATGGCATACGGAATTGATTTTAGAAAACGTGTCCTTGAATATGTTAAAGAGGGACATACACGTAAAGAAACAGCAGCTTTATTTAATATTAGCATCAATACTTTAT
>NZ_JBTGGE020000057.1:0-8844 GCF_054331515.2 Streptococcus sp. 10F2
TCCTGAACTAAATCCGATTGAAAAAGCATGGGCTAACCTTAAGAAGAAAGTCATAGAGTTACTACCCAAATATAACTCGGTGATAGAATGTCTAAACAATGTTTTTTAAAGTGAAACAACTATAATTGATTTTTTTGCTCTTGAGAAAACTGCAACAATCTATCCAGCTCTTCATCGCTAAGAGAATCCGGAAAAATATCTTGAAAGAAAGCTACTAGCTCCTTAACCTTCAAATCTAGAGGAATCACATTTTCCTGTCCTAAAACAGCTAAGGTCCCCTTACTATCTTTAGCCCAAGGAGCTTTTCCATTGACCGTCACAAGGCCAGCACTGGCCTTCCACTTTCCAGTCAAACAGTTCATCAAACTTGTTTTACCAGCACCATTAGGACCAATGATAGCCACACTTTCTCCAGCAACAATATCAAAAGACATGTTATCTACAAGGCGCTTCCCCTTCATTTCCTTGACTAACTTTTCAACATGAATCATAGCATCCCCTCCTTATCTATTTCTAGTCTACCCCTTACCTCCTATCAGAACTAGCACTGAATGTCATGATCTCCTATGACATTTGTCAGGTAAAAAGCATCTCCACAACTAAAACACCAAACTAAAAAACACCTCTATGTAAGAGATGTCATTTGATTTATCTCAAAAAAGGGCTGCCCAATTTGGTCTTGAGTTTAGAATTCGAGCTACATAGACTCTGTATTCTTCACTATAATAAAAATATCAGTGATTTTCTTTAGTGTTGTAGGTAAAGCTTCTAATACTGTAATCTCCCCTCCTTCAAAATACCTTTTGATTGCTGAACGTCAGTTACTACAGCTCCAAAATTACCTGGTTACGTATTTAATCATGAGCGACCCCATATTGTAAGGACAACTTGTATTTACATTTTAACCCTTTAGCAACCCCACCTACTCAATGTCTTATCCAAAGCCATGAGCAAATTTTTCAGGTAACGTTTTTCCCAAAAGAATACTTCGTTTTAACTGATCTTCAACAAAGAAAGACCATGTGTCCAAATCATCCCCTTCGTAATGATACTCCATATTTCTCTTGTTTAAAGTTCCAATCCCAGAACAGGTCCCCGAAATTGCCATAAACTGTAGTACCTCATCCGTGTCTTGGATTTTAATCATCTCAATAAATAGTTTCTCAATTCGTTTCATCTCTAAACTCCTCATAATTATAATCTACATTTGCTAATCTATGTGCCACACTATAGTCAAAGTGACAGTGATTCATATAGAAATGCTCAAGGGCTTCATGCTGAACCATAATGAGATCAATTGTACTTGGACAGCCTAAATAGAGTCGCTGTAGCGAGCGTGCCATATCATAGTGAGGATAAAAAGATCGGCTCCTATATTCACCTAATTTCCAATCCCAGAGCAAATATGTATTATCCAAAATATGTTCCAACATGCTAGCAAGGATCTCTGAATCAAAACCACTATGTCTGGACATTCTGTAAATAATATTTGCCCTATTCGAATTGCGTAATTCTTGGTAATACTGTTGGGCAAAGGCCAATCGTTGTTTTTCAATATCCCCTCGTTTTTCGGATATGGCTCCGGAATCTTCATGTAAATCCATTATACCTCCTTCGTTAATGACACTCAAGAAAAAGGAAAATGGTTTTTGTAATGGACCACTAGGATTTTCTCCAGCAATTAAAGGCCACCAATCTTCACTCTTCCTCAAGCTTGCGGACGGTTTCTAGTTTCCAATCCCACCAGCCATAAAGTCGGATGGCCCCTTCTTGGTCAGTTCGATGCCAAGGGATGCCGCGTTCTCTTAGTCGATTCAGGGTTTCTTCATGAGGGTGGTGGTAGCGATTGTCTTTACCGGCTGAAATCAGGGCTAGGCTCGGATGGAGGTAGTCCAAGAATGCCGGTGTCGAAGAGCCCTTACTGCCATGATGCCCTAATTTCAAAACATCAACAGATAGCTCTGGATAGTTTTTCATAAGAATCTCCTCTCCCTCCTGCTCTAAGTCACCGGTGAACAGAAAACGGACTTGATAAAATTGGCCGTACAAGACAAGCGAATCATTATTATCCCCTTGCCCTTCTTCTAGTGGGTAAAGAGCTTGCAGTTGACTATCAAAAATAGGCCAGGTCTGTCCAGGTTCAACTAGATGAATCTGCGCTTGGGTAGCTTGTAATTTGTCTAAAAAACCTGACTTGTGAAGACTTCCAGGACTAATATACAGATTGGAAATCGGGATTTCCTGATCCACTACCAAAAGGTCACCAACATGATCAGCATCGGGATGGGTCAGGAAAACATGTTCAAGATGGTCGATACCTCTAGACTTGAGATACGGAATCAAACTATACTCGGCATTGGCTTTTATAGCATGTTTGGGCTTGGGCCCAAAGCTAACCTTCCCTCCAACATCAATAAGAGCATGGCGCCCCTGCCAATCTCTGAGAAAGATACTGTCTCCCTGACCGATATTGACCAGAGTAATTTCATTCACGAAGGGAAATTTGGTTAAGACAAGTCCTATTAGAAAGATAGAAAACCAAAGGCGAGTACGTCTTTTACGGGAACGAGAATCCCACATAAATGCTAAACAAGCTAATAAGCCCAAGAAAATCAGAAAAGACGGTTGTCCCAAAATAAGGGGACCTGGTAAATAGCTCTGTGCTTTTTGCAAACACCAATCCAACCCCTGTAACAAATTATTCACCACTTCCCCTTTTGTCCAGGGAGCTAACAAAAGCAAACCTAAGAAAAGTGGTAGAAGAATACGGTCAAAAAGAAAAGATAAGAGGACCGTAAAGAAAATTCCAAGTGCCTGATACTCACTAAAAAAGAGACACAGAATAGGCAAGCTTGCTAAGGCTACTACAAAAGCTTGCTTCCAACTCTCTAATCGCTTCCTATCCTGGGCTAAGACTTGTAGTATAAAGGCAAAAGTCAAGGACAATATGGCTCCCATATCTCGAAAATACTGGGGAGTTAATGCGGCAAGAAGCAATAAAAGAACCCAAAACTGCTGCATTCCTCGTAGGTCTAGAAGGGCCAATTGTTGTTGGACTAAAGCCCTCAATACAGAAGGAGTCCAACCAGTAAGACCAGCATAAATAATGGAGAAGAACCATTGAAGTTGATTAAGGCTTTCCTTGGTTAGTCCAAATCTTGCCAAGATACGTCGGTAAAGTTTTGTAAAAAAAGCAACTTGCATGCCTGACAGAGCAAAAAGATGAAAGATTCCGAGTTGTCGATAAACATGGCCACGTTCTGCGAAACTAGCTGGTAAATATCCGAGTAATAATCCCGTCATATAGGACGCTAGTTCTGGAGGATAAGTGGATTCAATCCAATCAATACAGCCAGCACGCCAGACAGATAACTTGTCTACCGGATTCCAAGACTCTTGCCAGATTATTCGTTTTATCTTTTGAATCTTCAAAGTGTGATAAATTCCTTGATTCGCTAGATAGGCTCGATAATCAAAACCGCCAAAATTCTCCTGTTCACGCGCTTCTCCCAACTCTCCTTCAAGCATTAGGCATGGAAGATGCTGTCTCCTGCGTAAATAACGTAAATCTTCTCCCTCAGTCATTTTATAACTAAAACGATAGGTATGCCCTTCCCACTGTGCAATACCTTTGAGACTATCCTCCTCATAAATCAAACTGTCTGGCTTGAGAAGAACCTGACTAGGAGCTTCTAGCTCCTCGGCTGCCTTTTCGGTTCCGGCATTCTGACGCCATTGCCAACTACCAATCAGCACCAGCAGTATCATGATTGTCATCCCAAAGACCTCCTTCCCCTGATTCCGATAAAGGCAGTACATCGATAGGAGCCATAAAATGAGAAGAAGGGGATGAAAACTGCCCCAAGTAAAATACGATAAACCTGTCAGAAAAGCCAAGTGGGAAAGCGAAATCCTCCGACAAACACTTTGAAAAAACTGTTTCATAACAGTTACTATCTCCTAATCCACCTGCACATGGTCTCTAATTTTTTCCAGAGTTTTCTCACCAATCCCCGATACCTTTTTAAGATCATCGATAGATTGGAATCCACCATTTTGTTCACGAAAGGCCAAGATATCCTCGGCTCGTTTCTTACCAATGCCAGGAATTTTTTGTAAGTCTTCTGCAGTTGCCTGATTAAGAGCAATCTTTCCAGTATTAGATGAACCAGCTACGTTTCCTCCTCCTGGTGCTGGCGACGTTATAGCAGGAACCTCGCCTTGTTGAGGAACATAGATGACTGCCTCGTCCTTTAATAGCTGAGCCAAGTTAAGGCCATTCGGATCGGCCTCAGACGTCAAACCGCCAGCTTTTTGAATGGCTGTTTGAGCTCTCGCTGGACTTGCTAGCTCATAGACACCAGGATTGCGCACCGCCCCCTTGACATCTACCGTAATTTTACCCGGATCGGCTTCTAGGGATGGCTCCCCCTTACTTGGCAATGGCTGACTTGGTTTCGACACAGATAGGGACTGGACTTGAGTCTGGGGCTGGGATGAAACTTGTTTATAGATGAAAAAAGCCACTACTCCAAGGATCAGGAGCAGTGGCAAAGCGTTTTGGCGAATCAGTTCTTTCCAATTGTGCATAGGCGTTCCTCCTACTTTTTTATTCGGAGAAAAAAGAAAAAACTATTTCACATCAATATTCGGTTGATAAATAAAAGAGGCAACCCAGCTAAAGAGGACGGTAAAAAGAATCAAGACCAATACAAAGAGTAAAACCACAAGTCGAATAGGTAAGAGCAACCAAGTTAAGAGACTACGTCCTTGTGGCTGGATATCAGCCTCTAGCTGATCAAAGGAGCTCTGAACACGGGCAGAAACTTCTGCAAGCCCTTCGCTGTTGAGGCGCTTGATGTCGCTAATATCGAGACTATCCCCAATTCGGATGGTAACCGGTTGGCCTTTCAAAAGACCTCCAATTGTTGTTGGACCTTGGTAAAAGGCAGGTACAATAGGCACTTTGGCAGTTTTCGCAATAACAGCTACTCCCCCTTTCAACTCTGACGAGTGACGAGTTCCAGATGGAAAGAGCATGAGGGAGAACTGGCTTTTACGCAGCATGCGTACAGGGTATTTCAGAACTTCTTGACTAGGATTCTCCCGATCAACTGGAAAGGCTCCACACATACGAATCCACCACCCTAGAATACGATTTTGGAATAACTCTTGCTTAGCCATAATAATAAAGCGTTTAGGTCTGGCTGCAAAAGCTAAGTAGACGGGATCCCAGATGGTTTTGTGTGGAGCAACTAGGACATAGTTACTCTCTAGATCTGGTAATTTATCAAGATTTTCATAACGAGTTGGTCCGTTCACAGCCCATAACAAGAGGGCTACCAGACTTCTCAGATAAGTATAAAACATATTCTCTCCTTTTTTGACATTATACCCCAAGCTTTTTCAGCACGCAAATAGTATTTTTAAAACAAATCTGATAAGATAGGAGGTATGGATAAGAAAGAACAATTGATTGGGCTGACACAAGCCCAGGTTGACGAGCGCCTTGCGCGTAAAGAGGTCAACCAATTTAATGCCGATGCTTCGACCAGCACCTGGGATATCATGAAGCGAAATGTCTTCACCCTTTTTAATGCCCTCAACTTTGCGATTGCAATCGCTTTGATGTTAGTTCAGGCCTGGTCCAACCTTGTCTTTTTTGCGGTTATCTGCTTTAACGCCTTTTCCGGAATTGTGACCGAACTTCGGGCCAAGCATATGATTGACAAGCTCAATCTGCTGAACAAAGAGCAAGTTCAAGTTTACCGTGATGGCCAATTAGTCGCAGTGGATTCTGAAGAACTCGTGCTAGACGACGTGATTTTACTCGCCGCTGGTGAGCAAGTTCCTAGTGATGCAAAAGTTCTCTCAGGCATGGCAGAAGCCAATGAAGCCATGTTAACCGGAGAAAGTGACCTAGTTCCCAAAAATACCAACGATGAATTGCTCTCAGGTTCCTTCTTAGCATCCGGTCAGGTGCAAGCTCAGATTATTCGGGTCGGTGCCGAGAACTATGCTGCTAAGTTGATGACCGAAGCCAAGGTCGTTAAACCCATTAACTCTAAGATTCTCTCCGAGTTAAATAAAATCGCCAACTTTACTGGAAAAATTATCATCCCCTTTGGTCTAATCCTCTTCTTTGAGGCCTTTGTGATGAAGATGTTGCCGCTAAAAGATTCAGTGGTTAACACCTCCACAGCTCTCTTGGGTATGTTGCCAAAAGGGATTGCCCTCTTAACCATCACCTCCCTACTAACAGCTGTTATCAAGCTGGGAATGCGAAAGGTTCTGGTTCAGGAAATGTACTCGGTGGAAACCTTAGCTCGGGTTGATACCCTCTGTTTGGATAAAACGGGAACCATTACTGAAGGAAAAATGACTGTCGAGGATTTAGAAGTCCTTTCCTCAGATTTATCCAAGGAAGACATCTTGGAAAATTTAGCCCATTACATGAACCATTCTGAAGATAAAAACCCAACAGCGCGGGCTATTCGTCATTACATAACCCAACCAGAAACAAAGGTGATGCCTATCGCTACGATTCCTTTCTCCAGCGATCGAAAATGGGGAGCCATTCAGTTTGAAAACAAGGGAAGTTTCTATCTTGGGGCAACAGATTTTTTGGTAGCTAATACAACCGAATTTATCCAAGCTGCTCAAGAACGCGGATCCCGAGTCCTTGCTTTTGCCTGGAGTCCAGATCCTCTTAATCTGGAACAACCTTCCCTACCAGATAACCTAGAGGCTTTAACTATCTTGGAAATCTCCGATCCAGTTCGTGAAGGGGCTGCTGAAACCTTGGAGTACCTTCGCTCTCAAAATGTTGATCTTAAAATCATTTCTGGAGATAATCCCGTCACTGTTTCAAATGTTGCTGCCAAGGCTGGTTTCCATAACTACGACCAGTACCTAGACTGTTCGAAAGTCACAGATGAAGAATTAGAAGCAGCTGTAGCAACTACAGCAATCTTTGGTCGTGTTTCCCCTCATCAAAAACGCCTTATCATCCAAACTCTCAAGGCAGCAGGACACACTACTGCTATGACGGGTGATGGTGTTAACGATATTCTAGCCCTACGTGAGGCTGATGTATCCATTGTTATGGCGGAAGGTGATCCAGCCACCCGCCAAATTGCTAATTTAGTCTTACTCAATTCAGACTTCAACGATGTACCAGAAATCCTCTTTGAAGGACGCCGAGTTGTTAATAATATTGGTAAGATTGCACCAATCTTCTTTATTAAAACAATCTACTCCTTTATCCTAAGTATTATCTGTATGGCCACTGTCCTTTTCTTCCGGGCAGATTGGATTATGATTTTCCCATTTATCCCAATCCAAATTACCTTGGTCGATCAATTCGTTGAAGGTTTCCCACCATTTGTTTTAACTTTCGAACGCAACATCAAACCGGTAGAGCCTCACTTCCTCAAGAAGTCGATGTTCCTAGCTCTTCCAAATGCTTTAATGATTATTATCTCTGTACTCTTTAGTCAGATTTATGGAAGCATCGCTGGTTGGTCTAGTATGGAAATCGGAACCCTTTCCTACTATCTACTCGGAACGATTTCATTCCTAGCGGTTATCAGAGCCTGCCTTCCTCTTAACCTATGGCGCGTGGGCTTAATACTTTGGTCAGTAGGAGGATTCTTCCTTTCTGCCTACTTCCTCAAAGGACTCTTACATATCGGTACTCTAACATCCAATACTTGGCCAGTCTACCTAGTCCTTGCAACCATTTTTACCCTTATCTTCATTCTTTTCTCCAAGCGTTATTATCCCAAAGAGATGATGGCGACAGCCTAAATGAAGAGACAAGATTTAAGCTGAGACAGATGTCTCAGCTTTTTTACCTGTAGCGAAAACTTGAAAAACTTAGTTGAATCTGCTAGGATAACGTTAGAAATTAGACAAGGAGAGAACTATGTCAGAATACCAATTACCAGAGATCTGGGAAAATCCTACACACATGGGTGGAGCCTGGGGAAGCCTCAATCAGCCAACTGCTGGTAGTCGCTTTGAACAAACATTGCCACAAGGGGATAAACCTTTCCAGCTCTACTCCCTCTCAACTCCGAATGGGCTCAAGCCACTTATTCTACTGGAAGAATTACGAGAACTTGGCATTCATCAGGCCGACTATGATGCTTTCCGCATTAAGATTGGAGATGGAGATCAATTCGGCTCCGACTTCGTAACCATCAACCCAAATTCTAAAATTCCTGCGCTTCTTGATATTTCTGGTGAAACGTCCGTTCGAATTTTTGAATCTGCGAATATCCTTCTTTATCTAGCCGAAAAATTTAATCATTTTCTCCCAAGTAATCCAGCTGAGCGCAACGAAGTTCTCAACTGGCTCTTCTGGCAAGCAGGTGCTGCTCCCTTCTTGGGTGGTGGATTTGGTCATTTCTTCCACTACGCACCTGAGAAGATTGAATACGCGATTAACCGTTTTGCTATGGAAGCTAAACGCCAGCTAGACCTTCTAGACAAAGAATTGGCCAGCAAACCCTATATTGCAGGCGATACTTATACCATTGCAGATATAGCTATCTGGTCTTGGTATGGTCGTCTAGCACAAGATAAGATTTGGGACAAGGCAGGCATTTTCCTAAATGTCCAAGAATACGAAAATCTCCAAGCTTGGACTCAAAAAATCGCCCAGCGACCAGCCGTTCAACGAGCACTAGAAGTTGAGTATCAAGAGATTTAGACTAATCGAGTAGGGACTAATGCATAGTCCCTCTCACACCACCGTGCGTGCCGTTCGGCACACGGCGGTTCAGTTAACTTTTAACGCATGTCGTTTTAGGTAGTAATCGAGACAGCTGACCAGTCCTC
>NZ_JBTGGE020000058.1:0-8591 GCF_054331515.2 Streptococcus sp. 10F2
ATTAAACAAAATGTCATAAATGGTTTTAGTATTAAAACAATAGGTATACCGAGTGTCCATGTAGCAGTTTGAAATATCTGAATTACTGTATAAAAAATACTATTCAAACGAATTCTATCATCATCCGTAATCTCTGCTAATAATACACCTTGAGCTGGTGAAATAACACTATTTAAAAAACTCAATAGAAACTTTATCAGAAACACAATATATATATTTTTATAAAACAAAGCTAATAAGCAAATAATGAAAATTTTTAATATCAATGTTCTCATTATAACCCATTTTGCTGGTATTTTATCAATAACATTCGAAAGTAGCACACTTCCTAGCACATTTGCAACCGACCCTACTATTAAAATGGCACTAGTTTCAAATAGTGATTGACTCATTTGATAAACAAAGAGTATTAAAACCATATCCAAGAGTATTCCTGTAAGAATAATTAATATTTGTCCTACTAAAAACTCTAAAAATAGATTCCATTGTTGACTAGCTTTAACTACTGTTTTCATATTTATCCTTCAATAATGCTACCATTAAATAATAAAACCTTTTCACTCACAGTCCTAACTATATCAAAAAAGGCACCTATTAGAAAGCGTTTACACCTTTTGGCTCTACATTTATATCTCAACAAATCAATTTACAGCAACCATCTTAAATAAACTAGCCATACTACTACTTCAATCATCCACACAGTTCTTTTTCCAATCTAGTTTCAAATCATCCTACTACTAAAACGAGGAGGCGCAAAAACGAACAATTTCCGGTTTCCACTTGAGGTCTGAATAGATAAAAACAGCTTAGAATCAACGTTTCTAATAACGTAATTCTAAGCTGTTTTCTATTTCGAAGACTTTTTACCCAGCCTCGTTTGATACCTATCCATTCATTTCTTTTACAATCAAATAAATTAAGAAAGAACAACTATAGTTTATGGAGTTCACGATAAGCCTGTGCCTCCGTTTCGGTTGCATAAACAAAATGTCCTGGACAAATCTCATGCATCTGGCGTTCTTGGCCATCTTGTTCAATCGATGGATCATAAATTTGGTGCTGACGAGCACGTTCACGTTCTGGATCTGGCTCAGGGATAGCTGATAATAGACTCTTCGTGTACGGATGAATCGGATTATTATAAATCTCATCTGCTGTTCCCACTTCCAAGAGTTTCCCCCAGTGCATGACACCAATACGATCTGAGATGTATTTAACCATAGACAAATCATGGGCAATAAAAAGATAAGTCAGCCCCTGTTCACGCTGAAGCTTTTGCATAAGGTTAACAACCTGAGCTTGGATAGAAACATCTAAAGCTGAAATCGGCTCATCCGCTACAATAAAACTCGGATTGACTGCTAAAGCACGTGCAATGCCTATCCGTTGACGCTGACCTCCCGCTCACAATCTGCAGGAGGATAGGGTTCATCTTATTCTTCTCGATAAACTCCAAATTTCCAATGACCTACTGGTCATTTCTCAAGGGTTGGGATATCCTCCATTTTAGGTAATGTACGGAATCTCTGGCTCAATAGGAGTGAGAGGGAGATTAAGAGAAGACTGGCGCCGCAAATCAGGATGGTAGTAAGAGATCCCAAGCTTCGAACGAATAAGCCACCCACAAGAGAAGCGAGGGGAGCTAGGCTGTTTAAAAGAGTCATATTAATCGTATGGACACGGCCAATCATATCATGTGGAGGTAACTTTTGAAAGAGAACAGAGTAAGCCACATTGACAATACCATTGGAAACACCTGAGAGAAGGATGAGGACTATTGTAAGTGGAAATATCTCTAGCTCGAGACTGATAACTGCTAAAAGCCATGTCAATCCGGTAATTGAGTAAGAAATAGCTACTAAATAACCAAGGGGAAGGCGAAGCGACACAAATTCACTCAACAAGGAGCCGAACATAGATCCTAGGCCCAGTAGCATTAGCAAGAGACCATAGACCGTTGGTGTTTGATAGTATACACTGGTAAACTCTGGCAGGCTAACGTAGAAAACTGCATAAACACAATTCATCAATAAAAGCGGAAACAAGAGGCGAAGTACCAGCGGTTGTCTAACAAAGCTCAGTCCTTCCTTAAGATCCCTTATATAAGCTGTCCTACGATCCCTTTTGGGCTGTCCTATGTTATTTGAAGGATTCGAAGTCCTTATTCGTTTGAAAAAAAAGAATGCAAAAAAGAAAAGAATACTCGTCAAACCAAACAGTTGATTCAGGCTTAGCAGAGAAAGAACAAGCGCAGAAATCGCGTTAAAAAACAAGTCTGCTCCAGTGCTGGACATCATAAGCCAGGAATTCGCTTTCGTAAGCTCTTCTGGAGCCACCATTCGCGGTAAAAGTGCCTCACCTACTGGATATAAGAACTCTGAAGCAGTCGCTAATACTGGGATTGCTAGTAACAGAAGCCACAGATTAAAACCTAGCCAATTGGTTGCAAAACTGAGAATGCAGAGAGCCAGAAACAAAAGTGCCGACAAATTCCCCAATAAGCGTCTCTGATTCCAAGTATCCACCACCGGTCCCCAAAAAATTCCTAATAAAGCTGGTAAGGCAAATAGAAAACTAGCAATTCCCGTATACAATGAATCCTGGGTTATCTGGTATAAATACCACATACAAATCATGTAAACCAAACTATCCCCTAGATTCAAAAATAATCGCCCCATAAACAGACGCCTAAAATCTGGATACTTCATAATTCCTCCTCCTTCTACCGCTCCTCTCTACGATTCCTCTGATAAGCCCAAACTGCTAACACCAAAAAGAGAGTAAGCCAAAAGCACAAAGCCAAAAAGGAAATACACTTCACACTACCCGTCAGTAGAAAGGTATGACTAGCCCCAATCAAACTAACATTCACTAATCCTTGAAGGATTGGTATTGACGAAAAGCCAGCAGCCAAGGGTAAGAAGCAAGAAAGCAGGAACACAATTATAGAAACGGTCATCACTTGAAAGACAGTTTTTAGAACCAATCCGGCGACCAAACCGACCAACAAATATGCTAAAAGAGTTAGCAACAACAAGCCAAAGTAGAGCAACCAATTGGTAAGGGGGACACCAAAAACGAACGGGGTCAAAAAACCTAAAATCATAGCTGCCCCAAAAGGAATCAGGATGACCGACAATAGATATTCACCTACTGTCACTCCCGCAAGCGATAGCGTTCGAAGATTCCGCTTTTGCTTCTCTTCCGCCACAATAGTACTGACAACAAGCGTTGCATTACCATAAGTAAGGCCCCCTAGTATAAGGCTGGAGATAAGCATTTGAACGGAAGTATCTGTCCCTGTGTCCCCCATCATTTCAACAAAAATTCTAAACAATAGGTATCCACATAAGGCGATAGCAGAAAGACAAATAGTAAAAATTTATTGCTTTGTAAAATTTGCCAGCGTAACCAAAGCAAACTCTTTAATCTATGATTCATACAAGGACTCTCCCGTTAGTTGCATAAAAATCGTTTCCAAATCCACCGTTGCTGTGTCTATCCCTACCACCTGATCATTAAAATGGTTTGTAACCTCAGAACGTGGAACCATCTTTGTCTCACCATTCCGATACCGAATGGTCACCAAATCCTCACTGGGTACCTGACGTTCCCAAATTTCTTCCAGAGTTCCGGACTCTACAATAGTCCCTTTATGAAGTAAAATCAAGCGATCACATAGCCGCATAGCCTCCTGCATATTGTGAGTTACCAAAAAAATAGCCGTTCCTTTTTCCTTTAAGGCTAACAGTAAATCCTGAACTCTTTTGGCCAAACTTGGATCTAAGCCAGAGGTAGGTTCATCCAAGAATAACAGTTTTGGTTGGTGAAGTACCGCCCGAATCAAGAGCATCCGTTGCTTCATTCCAGTCGACAATTGAGCGGCCTTTACTTCACGATCATCCCATAACTCCAATTGTTTCAGTAAGGCATCTACTTCCTGCATCGGAATCTGAAAAAAGCGGGCAAAAAAAGTGAGATTCTGATAAACTGTCAACATTTCATAGAATCCAAGAGTATCATTCATCAAGCCCAGGTGGGCAAAATCTTCCTCCCGATTCTTCACATTCTTACCAAAAATCTCCACCGAGCCCGCATCTGGCTCTATCTGTCCCGTCAACAAGCCTATGGTTGTCGACTTGCCAGAACCAGATGGCCCCAACAATCCCAGAATTTCTCCTCCCGCTAATTCTAGCTGAAGATCCTCTAGAACCACTTTCTGACCAAAGCTTTTTTTCACTCCCTCTACTCGAATCATATCAGCTCTCGCTTCCTATTTTTTTATAAGCCCTATTTTAACAAAACTCTACGAAATGAAAAGAGGCTAGAACGTGAATTCAGCCTCGAAATTTTTTGGAAAATAGCTACGCTAAGAGCATAAAAGAGACTCCGGATTCAACTAATATAGCGCCAAACCGTTTGGGATGACAACGTGAAACCGAGATTTACAACGAAATCCTTTTACACTCCCATCGTTCATATCTCCCCCTAGACAAACCAAGCTCGTTTCCAAATCATGAATACAAGCCCCAATACACAAGCTAAAAATAGAAGTCCTTCTACTACAAGCCCTTCCGAACCAAGAAGAGAAAAAGCGATAGTAAATAGAGAAGAATTGACGGTCAAAGTCTGAAGTACATATTTGACATCAATCTCGGAATTTTGCTTCAAAAAATAGGTCCGAACTTTGATTCCTACAGATAATAACAAAGCCGTCAATAAACTAAAGATTCCCACTTGAAGTAAAGGCCAAGCCTGCATATACCGTAAGAAAAAGAAGAAGCCAAACAAAGCCAGAACCATGTATTCTGGAAAAAGAGATTGGTATAATTGTCTATACCGCTTTTGTAGCTGAATAACGGTAATTGACAAAATCCCTGGTAATACAAATGGGAGCCATGACATCATTTCAAAACCATCTGCTATGAAGGCCTTCGTTAATAAGGGAATCCAAAGTACAATTGCAGTTCCAAAAACACCTGAAAGTGGATAGGCTAACCAGCCACGAATTCTCTCACCAGCCTGTGGTGCAACTACTTCAACCCGATCCTGGAGTAGGGTTAGCCAGGCTGTTACAAAAAATCCTCCCATCAATAGATACCGAAAAAGCGACTCCGTACCAAACTGAGATAACAGAATTCCTACGAAAAATCCTAACATTTTCGAGCCATTTCGTAACAACTGAACCGTGAAAAAACCAGACGTCAAGCTCTGCTCAGACTCAAGAATTTTTTCTTGATAGACCATCAACAAACTGCTGATCAAAATCGATAAGTAGGTATAAAGTACCACATAAAAACCAACTGTCCCTGTCAACTGCCCTAAAAAGACCGAGATGATAATCCCTAGCAAAGCCCCCAACGGATAGATAAAAACCGGAAGTTGCTGAATCAACTGTGTTCGTCGCAATAGAACGATTAACAAAAGATCAACGAAGGAAGCTAACAGCAAAATTAGAAAACTATTCATTCCCTCAAATTGGAGCAGTTTCCCTGTCATAAAAGAATAGAGTAGACCTGATAGCAGCAGGCTCAAAAAATAAATAATCGATTGACGCTTCCGACTCTCCAACACCATACTAAAAACTCCTTCCTAGTCACCCATTCAAACTTTATAGATGATTTCTACTGACCATCATCCACTGTAGTAATAACGTATTTTCAACAATCGCCAGCTAATCCCTAACCCTATCAAATAGTTCCATCAATACCTGCTTTAGGTCATCTGGTTTCGTTAACATAAGCAGATGATCCTGAGGTGCAATGGGATTATGGGGCAACGATAAAGGAATACTTGAAAATAAGCGAACATGTTTTGCTTGCTCCACTACTTGTGCCAAACATTGCTGGCTCTTAAAGCCAGAATAAAGAGTCAAATAATCAAGGCAAGCTTGATTCCCTAATTTCACACGGAAGCTCTCACCGTCTTCCTGTAAATTCTGTCCAATAATCTGGGCCACTGCCTTCCCCACTTGGGAATCCACACCAAGCATTTGCTGCAGATAAGCTTCCTTAGTCGGAAAAATCTCCTCTTGATTTTCCAAAAGAGCAACAAGTTGTTGATGATCTGGAATATCTTCAAACCCATCGATTAAAATGAGAGCTTCTAATGAAGTCGGATACTGCTTTAAATAATCGAGCAATACTGGAACACCAAAAGAAGAAGCCACAACAATCTTGGGAGATTGTAACATCTCTAATTTGTCTGCTAACTGATGGTATAGCTCATTCTTAGAAATCCTTGGAAAACTAGTCTCCAAAAACTCTATACTTGTCCAATGATCTTTAACACTAGGAAGATCCACAATCAAATCCCAAACATGATGGCTCCAGCCCAAAGGGCTCAAACATAAAACATTCGTCATCCTACAATCCTCCTATATGCAAAAACCACCCTCACGGGTGGCTCGTTATTTATCTTACTGGACTTCTTTAAAGACCATCTTCTGTCTCACTTCCCCTTGGCCACCTTTGGCAATTTGATAGGTGAAGCTATCGGATGTGAACTGGTCACCAAAGGCAAAGACAGAGTTGTATTGCCATTGGGAAAGTTCATCATTTTCTTTTTTTCCTAAGGTAAGCGTAGTTGGCGTCACAGCATAACGCCATTCTGCACTTTGCTCCTCATAAGATTTCTTAAATTCCTCAGGAGAACTAGCTGCTTTAAGGGCAACTTCACGACTTTGGGTCACAACAACCTGATTTCCCCCATTCTGGAAAGTCACATACATCATTTTGTCATTTTGAGTACCATCAAGGACACTAGAATACTGGTAAGTTTTTCCTTGGACAACCTTATCCAAACGGTGACCAGCCCAATAGAAAAATCCTCCAATTCCTAGTCCGACTACAACTAGGGCAGCCAATCCCATGCGAACATATTTATTATTGAGTAATTCTTTCATGTTTTTCATGTTTGATGTTACTCCTCATATGAATCTGAGCTTGCGCTAGTGCTCGTTTCAGTTCGGCTAAAGGTAGACTCAGAAGAACTGCTATCAAAATCTTCATAGTCATCAGAAGAGGAAGAAGTGCGTGTCATCGTACTTGAGCTACTGCTTGAGCTTGAACTTGAACTGGATTCTTCCACTTCCTTATAGACTTTGACATTAAAGGCATCACGACCGCCTTCTTTGGTCAACATAATTTGCAAATATTTGGCATCTGCCAACTCAGAAGCCCTGGCCTTCAGTTTAGCGTAAATTTCTTCTGCCACCTTCTTAGCTGAACTTTCTGTATACTTGCTGACGTCTGTTAGCAAAGCTTCTGCCCTTGGTTTGTAAAGTTCCTTCATGTCCAAATCAGCAATCAAGTCCGCATTGCGATTAAATTCATCTTTGTTATCTAAGAAATTCAAGGTAAGATTCTGTGACACACTCGTATCTTTAGAGTGTAGCATTCGGATTTCTGCTTGAATAGTATCTAGATAGTCGTCCAGTTCTAGGACTTCTTCAGAGCTAGAAGCTTGGGTAGATGATGAAGTAGCATTAGCGTTGCTAGAAGTACTACCTGAGCTTGAGCTTGAACTACTGTTGGATGATGACGTGCTTGAGGTAGAAGATTCAGTAGAACTGCTATCTGTCGAATCTGAACCACCTGTACTATCTCCTGAAGGGGAACTAGAAGATCCTGAACCAGAATTATCCTCTGGGAATAACTCAGTCATAGAGGGTTCATCATTAACCCCTTTTTTAACCTCTTCTTCTTGAACAGCAGATTGCTTCCAAGACGGAGCATCTTCTACCTTAATTTCTGGTTTATACTCAATCCTAGATTGATCAACTTCTTTAAAGGTTGTATTTTCAATATTTGTAAGATGAAGATTTGTGGAATTATCTACAACTGTAATATTATCTCCATTATGGATATAGTTATTAATCACAACCTTTGTCATGGCACAGTGCTGACCGTGACCATTGTATTTGTAGTCTACGGGCACTTGCCCATCCCGTTTAAGGATCAGAGTGTCACCTGCATAAATCAAGTCCACATTTTGAATATTGTTGTCATAAGCTAGTTTGGCAATGGAAATTCCTGTTGCCTGTGAGATTCCCCAAAGGGTGTCCCCCCACTGAATCACGTAAATTTGGCCATCTTGCCCAGAATCCACTACCGTACCAGATTGGTCAACTCGAATATTCTGGTTCTGCATATTTTGCTTGATTTGCTCTGGACTGCTGGCAATCCAGTTGGTGATATCTGCCGCTTGAGCTGTCGATTGATATTGATAGAACTCATCTGCTTGAACCACTGCAGCTATTTGCAGAACAGCTGGTGTCATCAGTGACCCGAGTAACAGAGCTGTCCCAAATAGGTGTTTCTTTTTCATGCAATTTTCTCCTTTGAGGAAGTTGGAAGAGCTGACTCTTCGCCCCTCACTATTTTTAAAAAAAGAGCAAAAGCTCCCTATCAAGGAATATTATAGCATATTTTCCCACAGGAAAACTCCAATCCTGAAACCATACAATAAAAAAAGCAGGAAGCCAAACTTCCTGCTTACAGATTACATCATACCACCCATCATGCCTGGATCCATAGCTGGACCGGCTGGAGCTTGTGGTTCTGGTTTGTTCGCAACAACAGCTTCTGTTG
>NZ_JBTGGE020000059.1:0-8127 GCF_054331515.2 Streptococcus sp. 10F2
TGTTTCCATTATATCATACAACTGCATACAACACAAACAAAATCTAACGAGAGCTTTAAAAAAATCCAGTTCTATCAAGTAATTGAACTGGATCGGCTACAACATAAACTGATAAACTCGGGATTTCAACTAAAGGGATGTCAGATAATCACCAAGAAGAAAGTTCCAATGAAACTCTTCCTTCAACTGGTGAAAGAGATTCTCAATTAGGGTTGGCTGGACTTGGTATGATGAGTATTTTAGGACTTGTTCAGCTGAAAAAAAAGAAAATCAACAACTATCTAAACGAATTTATCTGACCTGAGCAAGTCATAAAAAGGCTAAGAAAGAATTTTAAAAAGGAGATTTAAATGAACTCACAAACAAAAGGTCACGGATTTTTCCGTAAATCAAAAGCATATGGTTTGGTATGTGGTATTTCACTTGCTGGAGCTTTGGCTTTCGGTAGCACAAGTCAGGTTTCCGCTGATGAAGTTGCAACAACACCAGTAGAACCAACTACTGCTGTCGTAACAACGAATAACCCAGCTACAAATCTTGTAGAAGCTCAACCAGAAGCTCCACAAGCAAATGTAGATATGGCTAATCAAGCTGGTACCCAGACAGGAGCTTTGGTATCAGAAGTCACTTCGCAAGAACTGAATACAGCTGTTGAAGATGCTAAAAATGCAGGAGTTGAAGCTTCACAAGGTGCTGAAGTCACACATGATTCTCTTGAAAAAGCAAATACAGATCTTGCAAGCCAAACTAAGTCAGTAGAAGAAGCTGCTGCTAAGAAGGAAGCAAATACAGCTGCTATTGAAAATGCTAAGGCTGAGAATATTAAAATTGATGCAGAAAATAAAGCTGAAGCAGATCGAATCGCAAAAGAGAATGAGTCTGAGAAGCAAGCAGTTGAACAACGAAATGCTCAAGCAAAACAAGAAGCAGATACTGAAAATGCGAAACTAAAAGCAGAGTATGAGTCTCAACTTGCAAAAGCTCAAGAAATTGTGGAACAAAACAAGGAAATTGCAGCACGTAATAAAGCAGCTCAAGAAAAAGCCGAAGCTACAAATGCTCAAAAGAAAGCAGAGTATGATCGACTATTAGCTGCTTACGAGAAGGCATTGGGTGATCGTGGTAAATCGGAAGCAAATAATGTTCAATTTGATGGTTATGGGGTTTCTGAGACCTTGGAAGGATTTGGGCAACGAACAACAGATGTGGTTACAGTTGATTCCGAAGGTAATTTTGTTATTCGTGAGCCACAAGCCGACACAGATGGGGTCTTTGCCAATACTAAAGTTACAGGTAAACTGAATTATACATTGAGCTATGATGAGGCTACAAAGAAAGCCATTGCTAAGATTACAGGAGTTAGCCTAAATTCTTGGCAGCTGGATCTTATCCGACCTACGACAGCAGTAGATCGTAATATCAGTGCTTCTTATAAAGATCTAGCTGGCAATGTTCTCTATAGTCGGAACTTTGATGGGCTCTCTTCAATTGGTGTTGAGAATATCGGTAAGAGTTTTGCATTAGATAAAGAAATTATTTTATCAGATGGTGAAACCTCTTCTGAGTTGATGTTTTTGAAAACAGAGCCACGTTGGGTCATTTCTGCCCCTTCTTCTCTTTTTGCGACATTGACCTATCATGCATCTGATATGCCTGCTAAGCCACAAGAGCCAACATTAGAAACTGTAACGCCTGAGCCTGAGAAAGAAGTACCAGCGGTAGCAGAACCAGAATATGTGAGTCCAGTTATTGTAACTTTCACTCCTAAAACACCAACCGTTAAACCTCACGTACCAGTTCCTGAAGTGGAAATGGTTAAGGTTGAAGTGCATCCAGTTCTGGTAAAACAAACACCAGCTAACGTGAAGGCTGTTGTGAATGAAGATGGTGTATCTGTAGATGGGGAACTTGTTCCCAAAGGTTCAACTGCTACTTGGGAATTGAAGAATGCTTCTCTTGAAGCAGGTCGTCAGGAAGTTACTTCTTATGTGATGGATGATCCAGCTCCAGCTCATTTCTTGGTTGATATGGATGCAACCAAAGAGAAGAATGCTGGTGCATGGGTTGTTACAATGGATGAAGAAGGTAAACTACAATTTGTAGCTACTGATCTGACTCTTGGTGTCCTAAATGCTAATCGCTCTCAAAACGTAAATGTTCCAGTTGCCTATTTTGTAGGATCACCTCAAAATGATGGTGGAACTTATCAAAACACTTTCACAACGACAGTAAAAACTCCTAAGGGTGAATATAAGGTTGTTTCAAATACTCCAGTTATCTACACACCAGGGAATGATCCAGAGAATCCACGGAAAACTCCAAATGGTGAAGATCCAACACCAAATGATAATTTGATTCAACCGAAGAAGGATGTGATTGATCCAACAACAGGGAAATCAATCAATGGTCAATCCGTTCTTCCAAATTCTGACTTAAACTATGTGTTAACTCAAAACTTTGATCAGTACAAAGGGATGGAAGCATCGAAGGATTCAATTGCCAAAGGTTTCATCTATATTGATGATTATTTGGATGAAGCACTTGATGGTCAGTCAATGAAAGTAGATTCTATCAAGGCAGCAAATGGCGATGATGTTCGTGAATTACTTGATATGTACCATGTGCTTTCTCAAGATGCTCTTGATGAAAAACTTCAAGCAATTGTTAAAGAATCAGGTATTTCTCCAGTTGGCGAATTCTATATGTGGGTAGCCAAAGATCCACAAGCTTTTTATCAAGCTTATGTTCAAAAAGGATTGGACATTACCTACAATCTATCCTTCAAGATTAAAGAAAGCTTTACTGAAGGAGATATTACAAATGGTACTTACCAAATCGATTTTGGAAATGGTTATTATTCTAATATTGTCGTAAATAACCTTCCGAAAATGGAAGTTCATAAGGATGTTCTTGATAAGCAGGACGGTCAGTCAATCAACAATGGTACAGTGGGTCTTGGTGAAGAAGCAACTTATCGTCTTGAAGGCTGGGTAGTTCCAACAAATCGTGCCTATGATCTCTATGAATATAAGTTTGTAGATCAGCTTCAGCACACTCATGATATGTTCTTGCGTGATTCGGTAGTTGCTAAAGTTGATTTTAAATTGTCAGATGGAACAGTGATTGAAAAAGGATCAGATTTATCTAAGTATACTGAGGTTAAATATAACGAAGAAACTGGTCTTTACGAATTGGCTTTCAAGGAAGATTTCTTGAAACAAATTCCACGTGATTCTGAGTTTGGAGCAGATGTATTCCTTGTAGTGAAGCGGATTGCGGCAGGTGAAGTTGAGAACCAATACACACTGTATGTCAATGGTAATCCAGTTAAATCAGAGATTGTTCGGACTGTTACACCAGAACCTGAAAAACCAGTAGTTCCAGCTGAACCAGTTACTCCAGAAGCTCCAAAAGGAGCAGCAGCTAAGGCTCTTCCAAATACTGGAACAGAGGCTTCAGTAATGAGTTTGGTCGGTGCTTTAATGGCAGGATTGACTTCTGCAGGTGCATTCGTTACAAAACGGAAACGTCAGTAAGTATAGATTTACTTCAGAAGGATCTATATTGTAAATAGACTAGTTGACCACAAGAAATGCTGTTTGGTGATTTCTTGTGGTCTTTATTATCGAAGGGGGAAAGAAAATGCAAGAATTTATTGCCTATGGACGTGTAGCTGATGTTCCAGCTGATGCAGTTGGAAAAACGGGAAATGGTCATGTCAGTTTTAAGTTTGAATTTGTCTGTAATTCCAGTTTAAGAGATGAGAATGATGTAGCGATTCCAAGTTATTTTCATGTTCAAGTTTATGGAAAACAGGCAGAAGTGATGGCACAGAGTCTTGTAAAAGGATCGCCAATTCTAGTAAAAGGGGAAATGATTCAAAAACCTTATCTCAATAAAGCGGGTAAAAAGAGAATTTATCAGTATCTTCTTCCTAGTAAACAAGGGGGAATAACGTTTTTAGAAAGTAAGGCAGCAGCTGATAAACGCAGACAAGAGCAGATGTCTCATTCTTATTCTAATCCTGCTATTCCTGATTATTTAGATGCAGAGGAACCATTTTAAAAAGTAGTAAGCATACACACTAAGTTATATAACTTAGTGTGTATGCTGTAGAAAGGGTACAAGAATGAAAGGACAATCATATGCTTTATCGGATGATCTAATAGCGGATTCACTCCAAATTGAAAATTACTTACATCAAGTCAAAGATAGTCGGCTTGAAACTGTACGTTTGGGAGTTGAGGAAGTTATCAATTCTTATCTAAAACGCTATTCACTTGCATCACCTGAAGTACAGTTTCAAGTGTTTCTTTTTTCAACATTCTATGGTGAGAAGGTTGAGCGTTACTTGAAGGGAGGTTAGAATGTTAGTGAATCGATGGCAAAAGAAAGCTAACCTGAAATTTTTCAAAAGAATTATTTATAGTAGTTTTGCTTATTTTTTCTTAATATTTGGAAATGTGCTCCTACGATGTATCTATTGGATTCCATTTGTAAAACGGGAGCGTAAACGATTTGAAAAAGAGGTAAAACCTATTCTACACTTTAGAACTTTTTGGAGTTTTCTTGGAATGGGGCTGGGGTTTAGTTTGATAGCTCTTCTCTTTACCAATTACTTTGTGACTGTTTTAAGAGCCTGTATTCGTTTCATTTATCTATCATTGCTGACGATTCGGGATTCCAGTCAAGTGGTTATTTTTGATTTAGATAGTCTCTTGCTTCAAAATCTATTTAATATTGGAGTATTTAGAATTGCCCCTATCTTAGCGATTCCTATCTTTTTAGTTGGACTAGTAATTGCTTGGAGATCTGCTTGGGTTAATTTTGAGCAGTATCGCGATTATAATCATAACGAAGAAGGAGATGATCGATTTGCGACTGTAAAAGATGTTCATAGGCAATATAAGAAAGTTCCTAATAAAGCAGAAGGATTTAAGGGAGAAGGGGGAGTACCTGTTCTTCATGAAACAAAGAAAAATCTTGCAGGATGGACTTTGGGTGCTCAGATGATGTGGCAAAATCGAAAGATCAGTTCTTATATAACTTGGGCTGAAAGAATCCTAGGGCTAGATATGAAATCATCAGGATCCTATTTTATTGATGATAGCACTACAAATATGTTAGGGATTGGTATGACTCGGTCAGGGAAAGGTGAAGGGCATATCGCTCCAACGATTGAAATGAATAGTAGGGCTGAAAAACAGCCTTCAATGATTATTGGAGATCCAAAAGGCGAGCACTATCAATCTTCCTATAAAACCATGCGAGCACGAGGATATGATGTCAATGTTCTGTCTTTTCAAAATATGGACTGGTCTATGTCTTATAATCCGCTAGCTTTAGCAATTGATGCCGCTAAAAGGGGTTACTATGAAAAGACACAGACCAGGGTCAATGCAGTAGCAGAGGCTATCTATCGTAAAACAAAACCAGGGGTAGGAAATGGAAATGCCAAGTATTGGGAAGATACCTCTATTTCACTTTTTAATGCGATTGCAATGGCCTTGATTGATCGTGCCAGCGAGGCTTTTAAAAATGGTGAAGAAGATGCCTGGGATACAGTTACCATTCGGAATATTGCTAAATTCCTAACAGATTTAGGTTCTGAGGAAGTCTTTGTGGATGATTACGGAACCATCATTGAGAATCCTAGCCGTGATCAATACGTTAAGAAAAAGTCAAAAATTACCGTCTATTTTGATAATTTGAGAAAAATTAATCAGAAGCAGTTTTCTAAATTTAGAGATATGGCTGATTTGAATTTTCGCTCATCGGACTTTGCTTCAGAAGAAACAAAAGGGAATGTGTTTTCCAGTATGATGTCTGGGATCAATCTCTTTTTACAAGACAATATTGCTAAATTAACTTCTAAGAACTCTATTGATCTGGAATCGGTTGGATTTCCTCGGAGGCTAACCATTAAATTCCGTTCAAGTTCTAATACAGCTGTTCAAAATGACTTTGCTCATAAAACGGCTAAGATTAGTATCTATAGTCCAGCTATGGGGATCGGCAAGGCAAAATATTATGTCAGTGAAGCTACAGCTTTGGTAGATGGAGAAGGTTATCTAAACTATGTCATAGGGCCCAAACTTCCCAATAAGTTTATCGTCTTGGTCAACTTTGATCATGAAAATAATGGGATTTCTGTTATTAGGGAGCAGCGTTTCCAATTTTCAGCTGAGAAACAGTTTAAAAAAGAGGGCTCGGATTTCGTATTAGATCCATATACTGGTAAGCCTATTCTAGATTATATTCAAGTTGATCAGGTGGAACAGGGAGAGCAAGAATTGCTGGGAGTAGAGGATATTGAATTTATTTATTCCGATAATCCCAAAGTTATCTATTTGGTAACTCCTCCCAATCGTACTGAGTATAATAGTTTGATTTCTCTTTTTCTCGATCAACTCTTTAATGCAAATTATGAGCTAGCTTTATCCAATGGTCGTAAATGTGTTAATCGGATTTTACATGTGTTGGATGAGTTTACCAATGTACCTGCTATTCCCCATATGGATACTAAAATTTCAATTAGTCTTGCCCAAAATATTTTGTATTATCTTTGGATTCAAAATTTAGAGCAACTGATTGATAAGTATGGTGAAAATACAGCAAAAACAATTCAGGACAACTGTTCGCTTCAAATTTATGTCAAATCTACTTCCGCAAAAACTAATGAAGCTTTTAGTAAGGCTTTAGGAACTCGAACTATTACAAGGCGGAGACGGTCAAGTAATATTCTTGATGAAGCCAATCCCAACGTCTCTATAGATAGTGCAAGACAAGAACTCCTAACTCCTACCCAACTGGCCAAACTCCAAGAAGGAGAGGCGGTTATCCTACGTGGGGTGAAAGCTAGGGATAGATCGGGACGAAAGGTGACGACAGATCCAATTTTTCTACATGAGAAAACTAGCCTTCCGTATCGCTACATGTTCCTTCAAAATGAGTTTGATCATGATATGAGCCTAGCGGATATTCCAGTTGAAAGTCAGCATAGAGAGCTTGATTTACAGGATATTGCAGTAGAGGCTGCTTCTACTTTTGATAACATCATTGATTGGCGGCTTGCTTTGGAAAGTCGTCTGCAGACCAATGGAGAGCAACCGAAACTAGCAACTCGCAAAAAGTTGACCCCAAGTATTCGTAAGGGACAGTTTACTTCCACAAGTGAATTAATGAGTGCAGCGATTGCAGCAGTGCTTGATGATGAAGATGAGTATGGTTTGTTTGCGGATGATGTGGTATAAATTCCTGACTATTTAGGTATATAAGAGAATATCTAAAAATTGATGTTGAAATGGAAAAAAGACTTGTTTCATGAAAGCGTTTTTTGATATACTGATATTGTTAAAATCGGAGAGGAGATTATTGGAGATATGAAAAGAGTAGTTGGTTTAATTTTGCTTGGTTTCTCTTTATTTTTTCTGGCAGCCTGTGGTCCAAAAACTCCTGAAGAAATTATTAAAACAGAACTCAAAGATAGCTATGTAGGGTATTCAAATTCTAAAAGTTATCAAGGGCTAATGTTTATTGAGGGGGGAGATACTCTCGCTTTTAATAAAAAAGAAAACAGTATTTCAAATTCTAATGGGAAAAAGATTTATTTTTCAGTGATTTCTGAAGATGATATTCCATCTGCTACAAAAGGAGTTATTACTAGTCTTGAATCTTATCTCAAAGGAACAGATAATTTTACAATTATTACAAGTAGAGATAAAAATCCAACCATTAAAGATTCAGAAGGTGCTTATCAACTAGCCCTGTCTGATGGTGGACAAACAATTCGGATTTTTGAGCTGAGCAGAAGTCCTAGAAGTTATGGTTATTATGATTTCTCAGGCAAAAGTGAATAATAAGAAGAAGTCTCACTAGTGAGGCTTTTTCTATTGGTACTGACTTGTCCCCTTAACCCACAAATTTCTATTATCTCTTATGATAAAGCTAGAATAGCGGAAAGTGGGTGTAAATATTGATCTATGATACATATTCGGATTTAGTTATAGTCATTTAGTTTTTAAATAGTATGTTATTGCATCAGTTATAGAGTCCATTTTACGAAGTAATTCTGTAACTGATTTTTTTAAAATAGCCCAGCTTTTTTCAATAGGATTTAATTCTGGA
>NZ_JBTGGE020000060.1:0-8097 GCF_054331515.2 Streptococcus sp. 10F2
GAGGACTGGTCAGCTGTCTCGATTACTACTTAAAACGACATGCGTTAAAAGTTAACTGAACCGCCGTGTGCCGAACGGCACGCACGGTGGTGTGAGAGGGGCTATCAATTAGTCCCTACTCGATTATTCGTCAATCCTCAAAAACTAGTTAGCAAGTGCATGGCAAATAGTTTTGATAAGGGTAACATTTGGTTTTTTATAGGAGATTATTTCTCAAGATAAGGGATCAAATCTTTTAGGGCACGTTCTGCGATTTTTTCATAGCGTTCTTTTTTATCACGAATACGTGGACCGTCCAATTCTTTGATAATTCCAAAGTTGACATTCATGGGTTGGAAATGTTTGCTGTCGGTTGATGTAATATAGTGTGGCAAACTACCAATGGCTGTCGTTCTAGGGAAAACTACCTCAGCTTCACCTTTAAAGAGGGCAGCTGCATTAATTCCAGCTACTAAGCCGGATGCTGCTGACTCTACATAGCCTTCCACGCCTGTCATCTGTCCAGCAAAAAAGAGATTTGGTTGTTTTTTAGAGCGGTAGGTAGAAGTCAGGAGGTTAGGAGAATCCATGTAAGAATTACGGTGCATAACCCCATAACGGACAAATTCAGCATTTTCTAATCCAGGGATCATTTGGAATACTCGTTTTTGCTCTCCCCATTTGAGATGGGTCTGAAAACCAACGATATTATATAGACTACCGGCAGCATTGTCCTGACGGAGTTGGACTACCGCATAAGGAGTTTTGAAGTCCCCGTCTCGTGGACCTTTGTAATCATCTGGGTATTCCAGTCCAACAGGCTTCATTGGCCCGTATAGCATGGTTTTAATACCTCTTTTAGCCATGACTTCAATGGGCATACAGCCTTCAAAATATTTTTCTTTTTCAAAAGAATTCAGAGGAGCTTCTTCCGCATGAACAAGGGCATCATGGAAGGCCATGAATTCTTCTTTGGTCATAGGGGCATTTAGATAGGCTGCTTCTCCTTTGTCGTAGCGAGATTTTAGATAAACCTTGCTGTGGTCAATAGTATTGACATCAACAATGGGAGCGGCTGCATCATAGAAGTAAAAACCAGTACCCCCATTGAGCGCGTGAATTTTCTCTGCTAACGCATCGCTAGTTAGAGGACCTGTTGCAATAATTGTAATTTCATCTTCAGGTAATTCTTGGATTTCTTCACGATTGACTTCAATAAGTGGATGATTTGATAATTCCTCTGTAACAGATTGTGAAAATCCTTCCCGGTCGACGGCCAAGGCTCCACCAGCTGGAACACGGGTAGCTTCAGCTGCTTTTAAGATAATTGAGTCCAAACGGCGCATTTCTTCTTTGAGAAGTCCTACCGCATTGGTTAGGGCATCTCCTCTAAGAGAGTTGGAACAAACCAATTCTGCAAACTGATCCGTTTTATGTTGGGGAGTCTTTTTAGGACCTCGCATTTCATAAAGTCGAACTGGAATGCCACGTTTGGCAATCTGATAGGCTGCTTCACTGCCGGCAAGACCAGCTCCAATAACATTGATATGAGTCGTTTTATACATTATTTAACCTTTGCTTCTTCATAGTCTCCGTTTACACAGATAACCTGCTTACCGCCACCACGGACTTTCTTTTCGACGAGCGTTCCTTGGCATTTTGGACAACTTCGTCCAACAGGTTTGTCCCAGCTGGTAAATTCACAGTCTGGGTAGCGATCACAGCCGTAGAAAAGTCGATTTTTCTTACTTTTACGTTCGATTACCTGTCCTTTTTGACATTTAGGACAGACCACACCGATTTCTTTGACGATAGCCTTGGTGTTACGACAATCTGGAAAATTACTACAAGCATAGAACTTTCCATAGCGACCTAGTTTAATGACCATGGGGTTACCACAGACATCACAATCAAAACCAGCAGGTTCGTCTTTGATTTGGATTTTTTCCATTTCTTCTTCAGCCTTACCAATTTCCTTTTTGAAGGGTTGGTAGAATTGATCGATGACTTTTTGCCATTCTTCTTGACCAATTTCGACATCATCTAAGCGTTTTTCTAAATCGGCTGTAAAATGGACGTCTACAATATCTGGGAAGAATTCAACAATTAGTTTGTTAACAATTTCTCCCAGTTCAGTGGGTTCAAAGCGTTTGGCAACTAATTTTACATAGTAGCGTTTTTGAATCGTTTCGATTGTTGGTGCATATGTTGATGGACGCCCTACCCCATTTTCTTCTAGCGTTTTAATTAAGGTTGCTTCTGAGTAACGAGCAGGTGGTTGTGTGAAGTGCTGTTCAGGCTTACTTGAAACACGTTTTACGAGATCTCCAACTTCCATTTCTGGCAACATCTTATTACGGTCGGTATCGTTGTAAATAGCTAGATAACCATCGAACTTAACCTGACTTCCGTTAGCCGTAAAGCGTACACCAGCCTGTTCCAAATTGACCTTCATCGTATCAAAAACAGCGGCTGCCATTTGACTAGCTACAAAGCGATTCCAAATAAGAGTATAGAGTTTGAGTTGATCTTTATCTAAATACTTACTGATGGATTCAGGGGTCAGATGTACATTGGAAGGACGAATCGCTTCGTGTGCATCTTGAGCTGAACTGGAATTCTTTACCTTACTACCGTGTTTTGAATAGTTAGTACCAAAACGTTCCGTGATAAAGGTAGCAGCCTCATTGGTAGCAACTGGACTGATTCGAGTAGAATCGGTACGCATATAGGTAATGAGACCTTGAACGCCACCTGATATTTTTATTCCTTCGTACAACTGCTGTGCTACTGACATGGTTTTTCGTGTACGGAAATTCAGTTTGTTAGCGGCATCTTGTTGAAGAGATGAGGTTGTGTAAGGAAGGGGAGCATTTCTTCGTCGTTCCTTTTTTTCAACCTTGGTTACATCAAATTCGTCAGATTTGAGTAGGTTTAAGACTTCCTGAACATCTTCGTTGGTTTTTAACTCCTTCTTCTTCCCATTGATACCATAAAATGAGGCTTGGAATTGTTTGTTCCCTTTTTTAAAGATTGAATCAAGAGTCCAATATTCTTCTGGAATAAAAGCATTGATTTCAGCTTCACGGTCAATAATCAATTTTAGGGCAACAGATTGAACGCGACCTGCTGATAATCCTTTTTTGACTTTTTTCCAAAGGATCGGGGAGATAGAATATCCTACAATACGATCTAAAACACGACGCGCCTGTTGTGCATCTACCAAATCCATATTGATTTGTCGAGGTTCTTTAAAGGCACTCTTAACCGCATCTTTGGTAATTTCATTGAAGACTACGCGATTGTTGTCTTCAAGATTCAACTTTAGGATATGGGCCAAGTGCCAAGAGATGGCTTCACCTTCGCGATCCGGGTCACTAGCGAGAAAGACGTTTTTAGCTTTTTTGGCTTCTTTTTTTAGGTCATTAATAAGAGGCCCTTTACCACGAATGTTAATGTACTCAGGTTCATAGTTATTTTCAAAATCAACGGACATGGATGACTTTTTAAGGTCTCGAATATGTCCGACACTCGCCATAACCTTGTAGTTTCGACCTAGGTATTTTTCAATGGTCTTAGCCTTAGCGGGTGATTCGACAATGACTAGATTTTTCTTTGGAGTGGTTTTTCTCTTTGTTTTCGTAACCAATCTCTTCACCTTTCACTTCAATTTAAACTGGGACAAGTTTACTCTATTTTCATATCTCTGTCAACAAATTCGGTTTTCCTATAGGAGAACTTTAAGTTATATTTAAGTCGTTAAGAATGTCTAAACCGCATGAAATATAGCTGGCTCCCTCTTTCAATAGCTGATGACAACCTTCGTGACTTTCGAGTAAGATGGAGCCTGGAATTGCATAAATTTCCCGTCCCACTTCAAGAGCTCGATCGGCTGTTATAAGACTTCCCGAACGAGCCTTGGCTTCGGCTACTAGAACGGCTGTTGCTAGTCCTGCAATAATGCGGTTACGATTCGGAAAATGATAGGGTTTAGCAGTTTCATTTGGTCCATATTCACTTATCAAGAGTTGATGACGGCCTATATATTCTTGGAGCCGTTTGTTTTCTGGTGGGTAAACCTGATTTAAGCCTGTTCCTAAAACTCCTATTGTTGGCGTACCTTCTCTGAGCGCCGCTTTATGGGCTGCCGTATCGATTCCCCTTGCTAGGCCACTGATGATGACTAGTTTTCCCTTGAGTTCTTGGATGATTTTACGAACAGATTGGAGTCCGTAAGGGCTGGCCATACGGCTACCTACCACAGCCAGTGCTGGTAATTGTAGAAGGTTTATATTTCCTTGATAGAAGAGAATGAGTGGAGGATCATAGATTTCTTTTAGATGTACTGGATAGTTTGAATCGTCTATTCCAATTGAGGGACAGGATTGAAATTCTTCAAGCAAAGCTTCTTGATCCCATTTTTTTGCTTTTTGCAAGCGGTCAAAGGGCTCTTTGCAACCTGAGATTACAAGTCGATTGCGGAGTATTTCTTCTTCTCCTTTTTCCACCTCATAATCAATAATTTTCTGAATTTGAATATTCGTTAAACCTAATTTCCGTAAATAAAATATGTCAAATCGCTTCATTTTTTTCACCTCATCTACTTATTCGTATAATGAGGTGAAACCTTAAAAGTCTTTGACAGGAGCGAAGGTCATTCGATGAATCGGACAAGGGCCGAATTGTTGAAGACCGGCTAAATGGTTAGGTGTTCCATAGCCTACATTTTTAGCGAAATCATAACCAGGAAATTCTTTGTCATAGTTCTCCATTAGACGATCTCGCTCTACCTTGGCAATAATGCTTGCCGCAGCAATGGATTGACTTCTCGCATCTCCCTTAATAAGACTGGTCTGTGCAAGTGGTAAATCCAGCTCCATCGCATCAATTAAAAGGTGATTTGGGACTAGTCCAAGATTTTGAATGGCTTCCTTCATGGCTATCTTAGTTGCCTGATAAATATTGACCTGATCAATGATTCCGGCGTCGACTCGTCCAATACCAATCGCCACTGCTTCTTCTTTAATGATGTCGTAAATTTTTAATAATTTCTTTTTGGACAATTTTTTAGAATCGTTAATCCCTTGAATACGACTAGTCTGGGGTAAAATGACTGCTGCTGCTAGGACTGGTCCAGCTAAGGGACCACGACCAACCTCATCTACTCCTGCTATCCACTGATATCCCTGGGAGTATAAATCTTGCTCTAAACTCATTAATGATTCCAGGCGCTCTTGCTCCATCCGTTCTGCTTCCAACTGCTTTCGTTTTTGGAGGAGCAGTTTTTGAACTCCTTGTCGGGAATCTTTTTGTAAATCCAGGAAAAGAGGGTGGTCCAAACGGTCCACCCCGAGTAATAAGGATTGAATTTCTTTAATCGTCGCCATCTAAGTCACCCACCCGATCTAGAGTATAACGGCCTAGTTTCCCATCTCGAACTTCTTTGATAAAAAGTTGATAAAAGCGATCATAGTCATCTCTGAAACCTAACAGACTTGTCCCATCCATGATATATTCGGGAGTCTCTAAGTCCAGATCAAGTTTTGGAAATCGCTCCTGTAAACGTTCAGGATAATAGGTTTTAAAGTAATTAAGACCGAAAATAGTGACCTCATCCATGGGGAGCAATTGATCCTTGATAGCACCTGTTAAAGCTAATTTCAAGGCCACAGTCTCATCTTCAAACTTAGGCCAAAGAATCCCAGGTGTATCTAAAATTTCCAAGTCCTTGTTGGTTCGCAACCACTGTTGTCCCTTGGTAACTCCAGGTTTATTACCCGTTACCGCTATTTTTTTACCCGCCAAACGATTCATTAAAGTTGATTTTCCAGCATTAGGAATACCGATAATCATCGTTCGAAGAGTTTGTGTGCGGATACCTCGTTCCTCTTGGCGTTTTAATTTAGCAGCCATAAGGGATTTTGCGGCCTCAGTAACTTTTTTGACACTAGAGGCCTCTTTGGAATTCAGAGCCAAGACGGTTTTCCCTTGCTTCTCAAAATAAGAACGCCATTCTTGTGTAATCTGTGGATCTGCTAAGTCTGCCTTGTTAAGGATTAATAATTGAGGTTTATCGCCAACAATTTTTGTCAACATCGGATTTTGACTGGATAGCGGCAAACGTGCATCCACCAAAACCGTTACAAAATCCACAAACTTTAAACTTTCTTGTACCTGGCGTCTAGCCTTGGACATGTGTCCAGGAAACCATTGAATTGTTGCCATGTGATTGCCTTTCTAATTACCTTCATTCTGCGGAATTCGACTCCTCATCTGTGATATTGGTCCAAATTCCTTTTTCATTTACATGAAAATTAGCATACACTAATCCTTGCCTTTCTTCAACCCTATAATAGCCAGGTTGCCATTCTTGTGGATCGATTTGTTTAATAACCTCTAAAAATTGATTGATACTGGAATCTATTGAAAAAATCATGTAGCTTGAACTTAGTGACCAGTATTTCAAGGGATCTAGTGTATCAATGCCATAGACTGGAACATAGCCATTTTTATGGGCAATTTCAAGGTCTTTCTTCATTTCTTTGTTAAAAATTTTCTTGTTTTTTTCGTCTAAGTAATAGTATGGGTACTCTAACTCTAGTTGAACGTTCAGAAGTCCTTTGTCTTTCAGGGATTTAACTCTAGCATCCTGATAATCACGCATAACTTTATTGTTATAGAGGGCTTGATCAAAGAATTCTTTAAATAGAAAACGGTCGTAGTCCTCTAACTTAGTATCATTTTGTTCGGTATAAAGATCTACTACTTCAGCATAAGTGTAGACAGGTCTTGTTTGATAATTATCAATTGGGATATCGAAAGTATAGGTTTTTCCATTTTCTTTATAAGTATACTGTGCTCGTTTCCCTCTGGTATAAAATGCAAGGTCATCTAAATAACGTACTTCTCCCTCTAAACCAACTCTATTATAGATTTCAATAACAGATAATGGTTCCGCAATCTCTGTTTCCTCTTCCCAAAACGGCATTACTAAAATCAGCCACATAATAGGTAAGATAGGAAAGAGAAAAATAGCTAAGCCCATAAGAATAAAATAGTAAATCCATAGTCTTTTTAAGTCTAAATTTTTCATGTTTTAAAGCCTCATAATTTATAGATGTTATTCTTCTTGATTGGTAATGTTTTCCCATTCCAGGTTCTTCCTCACTATAAAATCAGAATAGCTGTTACTTTCGAGGAAATAAATTCGATAACGGGCTGGCTTAAAAATCCGCTTGTCTATTGATTCTAAGTAATCTTCGAAGTATTTCCCCTTGAAATCGGCGTAAATCGTGATTCTGAACCTAGATTGTCCATCTTGCTGTTAGCGAACAATGCTTTGTAGAAAAATGAATTAAAAAATCTTGCGTCATCATTCTTCGTGTAATCCTCTAGTAAGTCTGCCGTGTACATATCAATAAGTTGAGCCATCGAGTAGGTAGGTTCATCCTTCCTTTCATCACCATCAGATACACCAAAATCAATTGGATATCGCACTTCTACACCACCAATGGTTTCTGTATAGGTGTATTTTACAGAGTTATGATGCATTCCCCGAATATGCTCAAAATCTTCCACTTTTCCTTTAAAGCCCGCTTTTTCATAAATTTTTGGGATTCGATTTCCATAGTAAAGACGAGGCCTATCAAGGGATTGTGGTAAATCCCAATAAAAGAAATAATAGATTCCTGCGATCCCCGTCAGAGACAAACTCATGAAAACGATGGAGATAATTCTTACAATATTTTTTATTTTGAACATGTTACTCCTCAAACACCTGGAAATAATGGACTGAATAGATCTTTAGTTTCACTTCTAGTAGTAAAACACTAATCACTTCTGTTTTCGTTAGTATACAATAACTTTTCTAAAACTCCTACTCTGCCCAATGTCATTAAGTTAGGGCGACTGATAAAGACTTCAATGAAACACAATTGACTGATTGGGGCAGAATCCAAGAATCAATTGTGTTTTTTTCGTTTTTTGAGCACACTGAAGATGAGGTTGCTATCCTCTCATTTTTTATTGGTATTTTTCGTATAATCATGCTACTCTATAGTTGAAGCCTCTTACATACCGAGTTGTTTTTCTTCTCTTCGTGGTCCGATGGGGACGTAT
>NZ_JBTGGE020000061.1:0-7952 GCF_054331515.2 Streptococcus sp. 10F2
AGATATGAGTATGAGACGAAAGAAGTTCCATTTGAGTATGGTATTCGATAAATTTTTAAGGGTACTAATTTAAAAAGATTCTAGTAGGGAATAAATCTACTAGAATCTTTCATGCGTTTGTCGTGCTTGAGGCCTTGCACCATCTCAATCATCAAAAGATCCATCAAATAAGCCTTATCATAGAGTCCCGTTTTCATATCATAATCCGTTTGAATCATTTTTTCATAGATAGTTCGCAAATAACTGGTTGAGAGCGCTCGGCTATCTCTTTGGGCAAATCGAACTCGGTAAGGATTGTAGCTAGTACCCGTTAGATTTTTCAATTCAGTCACCAAGTTTACTTCAGTAGAGGGACCGAGGAACCGCACATAGAGAAAGAGACGAAAATGGCTGATTAACAGCGCAAGAACTTGAATATCATCTTTCCCCTGAAGACGCAAATCCGCCATCAAAGATCTAGCTGCCTCCAACTTTCCTTGCAAGAGGAGGCTAGATAAGTCAAATAAATTATCCTGCAGCGTGTTCGGAAGCAGCTGGCGCAAGCTTTCAACCGTCAAAGAATCCAAGCTACTGTAGTCTTCCAGAAAAGCTAAATTTTGACGAAGCAGGCTGACATTAAGCATCGATTTCTCCAGTAAAACATCCTGTAAATCTGTACCTAGCCTCCAACCTCTCATTCCTAATTCTTCCTGTAAAAAAGAACGAAACTCTTTTTCTTTGAGCTCCTTGGTTTCTAATAATAGCGCTTGGCGTTTGAGCAGCTTCACCAAACGGCGCTTCCCGTCCAACTTTCCTTCTGCAAAAATAATGACCTTGGTATCAGAGCTCGGATTCTGTACATAATCTTCAAACTGTTTCAGTTCTTCATCTGATAAATAACGCTTCCGTCCTGTTGTCAAATCCAAAAATGAATCTAAAACCACCCACTTACTTTCCGCAAAAAAAGGCAGACTCTCCAATTCTTCTTGTACTTGTGGATAAGGAGTTTCCCGCATATCTAAACGACTCATACTTAAATCAGCTGGATCAAAGCCGATTTTACGAAGCACCTCTTCCTTTAATAAGGAAAACTGCCCCACATCTTCTCCAGCAACCACGGTTAAGGCTGGAAAATCCTCTGCTGTCATTTTTTCTACTTGTCGAATTGCTGTCATGCTGCCCCCTTTTTCTTCTATTCTAGCAAAATTTCCCTGTTCAGCAAAATTTCCCTGTTCCAGCCTATTTCAAAAATTTTTTCAAAAAATATTGTGAAAAACTTTACAAATGAAAACGAATTCGTTATAATATGAAATGTGAAAAGATTAACAAATGTCAGGAGAGAAGTATGACTGAGAAAACTGTCACAAAAGAAGAAAAAGAAAAATTGGCTCAAGCCCATGTTGATGCCTTGGTTACTAAGGGATTGATTGCTCTTGAGGAAATGCGCAAACTCAATCAGGAAGAAGTGGACTACATTGTGGCCAAAGCCTCTGTTGCGGCCCTAGATGCACACGGAATCCTAGCTATGCATGCCTATGAGGAAACTGGCCGTGGCGTCTTTGAAGACAAGGCTACTAAAAATCTCTTTGCCTGCGAGCATGTGGTCAACAATATGCGCCACACCAAAACAGTTGGTGTTATCGAGGAAGACGATGTTACCGGCCTTACTTTAATCGCCGAACCAGTTGGGGTTATCTGTGGAATCACACCAACCACTAACCCTACTTCAACTGCTATCTTCAAAGCCTTAATTTCCTTAAAAACTCGAAATCCAATTATCTTCGCTTTCCACCCATCCGCTCAAGAATCATCTGCTCATGCTGCCCGCATTGTTCGAGATGCAGCCATCGCAGCTGGTGCTCCTGAGAACTGTATTCAATGGATTGAACAACCATCTATGGAAGCTACAGCTGCTCTCATGAATCATGATGGAATCGCAACAATCCTTGCTACAGGGGGAAATGCCATGGTTCGTGCAGCCTACTCTTGTGGCAAACCTGCCTTAGGAGTTGGTGCTGGAAATGTACCTGCTTATGTTGAAAAATCCGCAAATATTCGCCAAGCTGTTCACGACATTGTCATGTCTAAATCCTTCGATAATGGGATGGTTTGTGCCTCTGAACAAGCTGTTATCATTGATAAAGAAGTTTACAATGACTTTGTGGACGAGTTCAAATCCTATCATACTTATTTTGTAAACAAAAAAGAAAAAGCACTTCTGGAAGAATTCTGCTTCGGAGCTAAAGCAAACGGTAAAAACTGTGCCCTTGCAAAATTGAATCCCGCTATCGTTGGAAAACCAGCGACATGGATTGCTGAACAGGCAGGTTTCTCTGTTCCAGAAGGAACCAATATTTTAGCAGCTGAAGTATCTCACGTTGGACCAAAAGAGCCACTTACACGTGAAAAACTGTCTCCAGTTATCGCTGTCTTGAAAGCAGACTCTCGTGAAGATGGTCTTGAAAAAGCCCGTCAAATGGTTGAATTCGATGGACTAGGCCACTCCGCTGCTATCCATACTGAAGATGCAGATCTTGCCAAAGAGTTTGGACAATTGGTTAAAGCCATTCGGGTCATCTGGAATTCTCCATCTACCTTTGGCGGAATCGGAGATGTTTACAACTCCTTCCTACCATCTCTCACTCTCGGTTGCGGATCCTACGGTCGCAATTCTATCGGTGACAACGTTAGTGCTGTCAATCTCTTGAACATCAAAAAAGTAGGAAGACGTAGAAATAATATGCAGTGGTTTAAAGTTCCTTCAAAAACATACTTCGAACGTGACTCCATCCAATACCTCCAAAAATGTCGTGACGTAGAACGGGTCATGATTGTCACTGACCATTCAATGGTTGAACTCGGATTCTTGGATCGAATCCTGGAACAACTCCACCTCCGTCGCAACAACGTCGTTTACCAAATTTTTGCGGATGTTGAACCAGATCCAGACATCACAACAGTCTATAAGGGAACTGAAATGATGCGTAGCTTCAAACCAGATACCATCATTGCTCTTGGTGGTGGTTCTCCAATGGATGCAGCCAAAGTTATGTGGCTCTTCTACGAGCAACCTGAAGTGGACTTCCATGACCTGGTTCAGAAATTCATGGATATCCGCAAACGGGCCTTCAAATTCCCTGAACTCGGCAAGAAAACAAAATTCATTGCCATCCCAACCACTTCTGGTACTGGGTCTGAAGTAACTCCATTTGCGGTTATCTCCGATAAAGCCAATAACCGTAAATACCCAATCGCAGACTACTCACTCACACCAACTGTCGCTATCGTTGACCCAGCCTTGGTTATGACTGTTCCAGCCCATGTTACGGCAGATACAGGTATGGACGTCTTAACCCATGCAACAGAAGCCTATGTGTCAACTGTAGCAAATGACTATACAGATGGATTAGCTCTCCAAGCTATTAAGCTAGTCTTTGAAAATTTGGAAAGTTCAGTAAAAAATGCCGACTTTGCATCTCGTGAGAAAATGCATAACGCTTCAACCATTGCAGGTATGGCTTTCGCCAATGCCTTCCTCGGTATCTCACACTCCATGGCTCACAAGATTGGTGGCCGTTTCCACACCGTTCACGGCCGGACGAATGCAATTCTCTTGCCATATGTCATCCGCTATAACGGTACACGCCCATCCAAAACAGCAACTTGGCCTAAATACAACTACTACAAAGCCGATGAGAAATATCAAGACATCGCTCGGATGCTAGGACTTCCATGCTCTACTCCGGAAGAAGCGGTAGCTGCTTATGCTCAAGCTGTTTATGACCTTGGTGAACGCATCGGTATCGAGATGAACCTCAAAGCTCAAGGCATTGACGAAAAAGAACTCAAAGAGTACTCCCGTGAATTAGCTCTCCTAGCTTACGAAGATCAATGTACTCCTGCCAACCCTCGCTTGGCCTTAGTTGATCATATGCAAGAAATCATTGAAGACGCCTACTATGGTTACAAAGAGCGTCCAGGACGTATCAAATAAAACAGTAAAAACAGATCGGAAACGGTCTGTTTTTCTTGTTAACCTACTGAACTTGTGTTACAATACCGTGAGTTCTGTCGCCCATTGATCTACGAAAATCACTTGGCCATAAGATCCACCAACTAGAAAGGTTCTTCATGAATATCCATCAAAAAATCCAATCGATTACCCCCTACCATTGGAGCATTTTAAACCTCGTCAGCATGACCCTAACCCCACTTTTATTATTCAACTATTTGAACAATCAAGTTCAAGGACTTTTTCGCTTTCAATCTTGGACACTGCTAGCAATTATACACGATCAACTAGTTCAGGACTGGGTACAGCGCGCAGGAGCTCTTCTCATCACAGGAATCACTCTATTGGTGTTCGTGATACTCCTATTTTTTATTGCCAATGGGCTCATGGTTCGAAGTTTCAAAACTCACTCGAGAGCCTTCTTCTATACTTATCGGATCCTATTTTGGGGTTCCCTAGCTCTCATTGGTCTAAGCATCTTTCTCAGCTGGTCCACTTTTACAGGTCTCCTAAATCATTACCAAGATTTCATAACTTTAGATTTTGAAAAAATTTCAAGAGATATTCAAGCCATCATTGCTAATAGTCCCATCCAAAAACTCGGAGACCTCCAAAACATGATTGGAGATATTAAATCCTATATCCAGGACAATAGTGTACTCCTGGCCACCCAAACCCTCATCCTCAACTTCATCGAGCAAACGAAATCCGTTGTCATTATCGGCGTCTTTCTCTATCCAACTTGCCTTCTAACACTAGCTTTCCTACACCTACGCCACTGGTGGCAAGGTCGTAAAAAAGGAGACACCATCGTCAAAATCAACCTAACCATTGAAAGAAAAAATACCAACTAAAAACTGCAGTAAGCTTGGACACTCAGAATCCAAGTCGACTGCAGTTTTTGTCTAGTATTTTCTAAATCCAATTGGCTTTCTGGGCTATAATCAATGCATCCGTACGATTATTAGCCCCAAGTTTTGTCATCAAACTTGTCACATAATTTCGAACAGTTCCATTGGATAAATAAAGTTCCTGAGCAATTTCTTGATTAGAGAGGCCACGGGCAATTCCTTTTAAAACTTGAATTTCACGAGAACTAAGAGGATTGGTCGAGTGAGTCATTTCCTCTATCAACTCTGGAGAATACTCCTTTTGCCCTTGTAAAACCTTACGAATCGTCGCCATTAAATCTGAAATGGATCGTTCTTTAAGTACATAGGCATCCACCTGAGCTGCCAAAGCTCTTTTGAAATAGCCAGTTCGCCGAAAGGTCGTAACAATAATCACGCGCACCTCATGCTGTTTACGAATCCACTCCAAAACTTCCAAGCCCGTTACATATGGCATCTCAACATCTAAAATAGCAACATCTACTTCTTCTTTTTGGAGTAGTTCAATAGCTTCTCGACCATCCTTGGCGGTATACACCCGCTCAACTTCATCTTCCAAAAGCAATAACTGACACAAAGCATCCCGTAACATCGATTGGTCTTCTGCAACTAACAGTTTCATGGCTACTCCTTTCTAAAAGGTAGAGTCAGACGAACGAGGGTTGGTCGACTGGCTGATTCTATGGTCACTTTTCCATGAATCAGCGACAAGCGATTCCGCAAAGAAACAAGCTCCGTATCCGTCTGATTTAAAAAGCCCTTACCATCATCTTCCATCTCCACTACAAACTGATCACCTAAATCCTTAAAACGTAGACAAACATGGCTGGCCTCTGCATGTTTAATGACATTATTCGCTAACTCCCTTACCATCATAGTAAGATTGGATTGGAGAACTGGTGAGAGATATGATACCTCCAACTCCTCTTGGATTTGTAACACAATACCAGCCATTTCAAATACCCCTTGCAAATCTTGCAGTTCTTCCTCCAAACTCCGAAACTTCAGCTGATTCACAATGTTCCTGACGTCCATCATACTCTTACGGCTAGTAGCCTGTAAATCTTCCAATTCTTGTTGGACCGCCAACAAATTCCCTTTTTCCAATTGCTTGAGTCCCAATTCTGCTTTTATAGCCAGCGTCGCAAAGACATGACCTAGACTATCATGTAGATCTTGACCGATGCGATTTCGCTCATTTTCAGCAATGAGAAGATTGATGGAAGCATTCTGTTCCTGCAACTGCCTTTCCATTTGTTCCTTTGCCACCTCCTGACGACCGCCATAAAACATAAACAAAGCAAAAGAATGAAGAACAAACATAAAGACTACAGTCTCCCAAGTAAAAGGACCCATGATAGCCCAACTCAGACAAATGATCAAAGTTAGGATGTAAGAAATCGTTCGATAAGTCCAGCGATCTTCCGTATAGTGCCAGGTCAGTAGATTTGAAAGATTGAAAAGAAACAAGGAAGACTGAATATTACTCGCAAATGTTGTATAAAGAACATAGAACAGCATGTAAAACCAAGCAACCTTCTCATACAAGGGATTTCGCGTATAAAGCAAGGAAATATAGAAAAAACCAAACAAAAGAGAGGATCCAACTATAAAAGGAAATTCAATATCACCCCAAGCATATACAATAGGAAAGATAAGAAAAATAAGCCCAGTAAAATACATCGGATTAACTTTACGTTTTTCGAACATCCTAACATTCCTCTTTCTTCTGTCTACTATATTGTACTATAGCTAAAAAGATAAAGGTATAGATGGCAACAAATATCAAGGATTGCCAGTTCAATTGAGCATCTTCCGCAAAACTAAGAACCACCTGATTGACATGATAGCCTGGGGTAAACTCACAAATTTTCTGAACCCATGTTGGAAATACCGAAATAGGCATCCAAGAGCCTCCTAAAATAGCCAGAAGAAAGAAGCATAAATTGCCCACAACGGACATGGATTGCTCCGATGGTAACAAACCAAGCAACAGTCCAATAGCTAAATAAACGATTGACGTTAGTACCAGTAAAAAGGCCGCACCTCCCCATTCCCAAGGGGACATCGAAACACCCCGCACTAAAGCTCCCACTGAAAACACTAGCAAAATGGACACCAAGTAAGTCAGAAATACCCGATAGATTTTAGACAGATAATAATGAGAACTTGAAATTGGTGAATTATTAAGAAAATCTATCCAGTAATTTTTTCGATCTTCATGTAGCATCATAGGAAATGTAAATAAAGCAAAACTAGACATGGAAAACGAGGTCATTGTCAACATGTAGTTTCGAACAAAAACTGCTTGGAGCTTCGAATCTCCCAAATCAATAGTTGAGGAGAAAATTAGAAAGAAGAGGAGTGGTATCCCAACACCCATCGCAAAAATCCAGATACTACGCAGCTGTTTCAAGGTTTCAATTTTTACTAAAGCTTTCATCACTTCTCCTCCTTGGTTTGCTCAAATAAAATATCTAACAGACTCTTATTCTGAATTTCAATATCTGAAATTCGACAGCCTTGAATTGATAACTCCTCCCAGACTTCTTCAATATTTTGAGTCTTAAAGTGGACATACTCTCCCTTATCCTCTAATTCATAGTAAAGATGAGGAGATAAGATTTCCATCCAAGTTCTTGCCAAGGTGACAACCTTAACCTGTTCCTCAATTCTCATCAATTCTGGTCTTGTATCCCGTAACAATTTCCCATTATGAATCATAAGAATTCGATCTGCCGTATATTCTACTTCTTCAATATAATGACTCGAATAAAAAATAGTCAGTCCTTGAGCTTTCAGCTCCTCCACAATTTCCCAAAAACGCTTCCTGGTACTGGTATCCATACCTGCAGTAGGCTCATCCAAAAATAACACCCTAGGTTTCCCAACCAAACATAACACAAAAGCCAGAAAGCGCCGTTGTCCGCCCGATAATTTTTGAGTTATAGTTGTTCCACTTTATAATACGTGATAAAATAGAACCATGACATATAGCATTGATTTTAGAAAACGTGTGCTGTCTTTCGTTCAGGAAGGGCACACTCGAACAGAAGCTTGTGAGCTTTTCG
>NZ_JBTGGE020000062.1:0-7902 GCF_054331515.2 Streptococcus sp. 10F2
CCTGCGATCATTTCGATCGTACCGGTTCGATTCCGGTCCTCGGCAAATGAGCACCCTTAGCTCAACTGGATAGAGTACCTGACTACGAATCAGGCGGTTAGAGGTTCGACTCCTCTAGGGTGCATGTTATAGAAATAGGAATTTACAATACGAAGTAAAGACCTAAATTATATCTACGGGAAGTAGCTCAGCTTGGTAGAGTACTTGGTTTGGGACCAAGGTGTCGCAGGTTCGAATCCTGTCTTCCCGACTAGATTAGATGACAGAAATGTCATCTTTTTTTATATTTCCCAAACCAAGTCCAATAGCGAAGTTTAAAGCAGAGAGTGAAATAAGAAGATTTAACTTCTGTCTCTAAGTTGTTTGGGACCAATGTGTAGCTCGCTCAGCCACTCAGGAATTGAGTGGATGAGTATGGGAATAAAGCGAAGGAACTTCGCAACAAAATCCAGTCTTCCCTCAGGACATTTTGTTGTATTCTGTTTAGTTGTTTTTTTCATTGTCCTCGCCTTTCTATTTTAAGGCTCGGGTATAGGCAGTCTCTACTCAGACTGCCTATATATTTCCCAAACCAAGTCCAATAGTGAAGTTTAAAGCAGAGATCGAAATAAGAAGATTTGATTCCTGTTTCTAAGTTGTTTGGGACCAAGGTGTGGCTCGCTCATCCACTCAGGAATTGAGTGGATGAGTATAGGAATAAAGCGAAGGAACTTCGCAACAAACTCCTGTCTTCCCTCAGGAGATTTGTCTGTATTCTGTTTAGTTGTTTTTCTCATTGTCCTCGCCTTTCTATTTTAAGGCTCGGGTATAGGCAGTCTCTACTCAGACTGCCTATATATTTTACAAATCAACTCCAATGGCGAAGTGAGGACGAAAGGTTGAAATGGGGAAATTTATGGAGGACTTCTGGAATTAATACGGTTTCATTGTTTACTGGTATTGCGACTGGTCTTTTATGATGGTAGGATAATATGTGTGAACTTTCATGTTCTTTTCATTATTTATTTCATTATTTATTTCATAGAGAGGGATGTATATGTCTTATCAGGCTATTATTTTTGATATGGATGGAGTCTTGTTCGACACGGAGCGTTTCTATTATGAGCGTCGTGAGACTTATTTAGCAGACCAAGGGATTTCGATTGATCATTTACCGCCTGCTTATTTTATTGGTGGGAATATGAAACAAGTGTGGGAAAATATTCTAGGTGAGTCTTACGACGACTTTGATGTACCTCGTTTACAGGCCGGCTATTTGGCGCATAAGAAGAAAAATCCCTTACCATATAGTGATTTAGTTTTTCCTCAAGTGCATGCTGTTTTGCAAGGTCTAAAAGAGAAGGGCTATCCTCTTGGTCTAGCTTCTAGTTCGGTAAAAAAAGATATTGACCGTGCTCTAGAGGAATTGGAAATTCGTTCGTATTTTGATGTAGTATTGTCTGGGGAAGAATTTCAGGAATCAAAGCCGAATCCGGAGATTTATCAAGCAGCTTGTAAAGCCTTGCAGGTTGATCCAAAGCAAACCTTAATTATTGAGGATAGTGAAAAAGGAATTCGTGCAGGAGCTCGTGCGGGAGCAGAGGTCTGGGCTATTCGAGATTACCGATTTGGCTTAGATCAAAGTCGAGCAAGTCGAACCATTGATCATCTAGGACAAATTATTCCGTTATTGGAAGTACTGTAAACTTTTGCGGTTTAAAGATTGTTGTGGTATACTTTTCCAATAATAGATGAAAAGAGGTAGCCTATGTCTACATTTGAAAAAATTCAGGCGATTATTGTGGAGGAACTAGAGGTAAATCCGGATCAGATTACATTGGAATCTAGTTTTGATGATCTAGATGTTGATTCTTTGGATTTATTCCAAGTGATTACTGCGATTGAAGATGAATTTGATGTTGAAATTAATGATGATGAAAACATCAAGAGTATTGCAGAACTTGTAGCATTTGTAGAACGATAAGCAAATTATTCTTGCCTTAGATTCTTTTCTATGGTAAAATGAGGCTGTTTAGAGGAATCTTAGGGAAGCCTTCTTACAGAGAGCGGTGGGGTTGAGAAATCCGCAGAAGGAGCTGAGATGGGTTGCTAAATGGTTTTTTGAATCTGAAATAAGTTGCGGGCTCTGCCCGAAATTGGGTGGTACCGCGGATAAAGCTTCGTCCCTGTCTGATGACAGGGATTTTTTTGTCGATAAAAGGAGTTGTCCTATGGCCAAAAAGAAAAAGAACAAAACGCTATTGAAGCAAATGCGTCGAGAGTACAGGGAGGAGAAGAAATTCCTAGATAATGAGTCGCAACTCAATCATTCGATTGATTTATTCGATGATTCTGATTTTTTTAGAACGGATGCAGTTCTGAATGCTGAGGATATTGAAGCATCTGATGTTGAAAAAATGGATCTAAGCATTTTTGATGATTTGCTGAAAAACATGCAGGAAGGCGGTGCGGATGAGGAGGAGATGACTACAGCTGAAGTTGGCATTGCCCTTCTGCATGCTCTTCAACTGGAAGAGGGGCCAGAGAGACTTCGTACTTTGGAAGAACTAGCCAATAAACATGTCAATAGTTTTGATGCACAGTGGTACTATTTATTGGATAGTCGTGAGCAATTCACCTATAGCACTCTTGAATCCTACAAAGCATTTACGGAGTTGATTTTTCAGAAATTAGAGGAAGTTGGTTCTCTGTCCTGGAATCACCCTATAACAGGTCAGTATTTAGATGCCTTGACCTTTCTATTGACAGTCTATTTCGAGGAAGGTTTGCTTAACTTGGCACTTGACATTATGGATATGCTTGAACCATATGTCTTTGAAAAAGGTGCTCCAGCTTATTTGCCTTATTTAATGGCAAGTGTCTATTGTTCAACTTTCCAACCTGAATTTGTATTAGACATGTATAGGGATAGGTTGTCAGAGAATATTTATGATGCTAGTCTCAATCTCTATAGTGTCATTGCGAGCTTAATGATGGGTGATTCAGAAGGTGCGAATGACTTGTTTGAGGATCTCGTTAGGGAAGATCCTGAATTTGCTTCAGCTCTGGGAAATCCTCATTGGTTCTTGGACGTTATGCATCATAATCAGGAAGAGTGTGGAGGGGAACATGAACATTCAATAGCTCACGTTCTCAATCCTCTAGGCTTATTTCTAGCGGATAAGGCTATTCTGATAAATCAATTGACAGAGATGTACCTGGAATTTCAGGAAAGGCAACCGAATCATCTTCTAGGAAAGAATTCAAGTGGACCGCAGGACTCTACCCTTAGTGATTTACTAAACTCTTTGCCTCAAGGTAATCTCGATGATCTTGTGCATCTGTTCTCTGAGCCGTCCTATGAAGGACTTCACTTTGATAAGAAACAACTTCTATTAAATGCAGGACTTCGAAGTTTTAAAGATTTTGAAAAAAGGACAGAGAAGGAAGTTCTGGCTATTCATGGAATTGGCCCTGCAACGGTTCGGAAACTAAAAGAAAACGGAGTTGTCTTTCGAAAGAGGTGATGTCTTGTTAAATCATATCGAAATTTATGTTTCTGATTTAGCGGCTTCTCGCAGATTCTATGAATTCCTCTTAGGGAATTTGGGCTATGAGATTTATCAAGACTGGGAAGATGGTTTCTCTTTTTTGAAGGCAGGGATTTACCTGGTATTTGTCCAAGCCCCTGACTATTTTTTACAAAAGGGGTATCATCGAACTAGAATTGGCTTGAATCATCTGGCTTTTTGGGTTGATGGGCCTCTAGAAGAATGGCATCAATCTCTCTTAGGATTGGGAGTCTCCTTCCTATATGAAGATCGATATCCTTATGCAGGTAGTCAGGATTCAAAGCGGCTCTATTGTTTAGATCCTGATGGTATTAAAATCGAACTTATTCAGAAGGAGGAGTACTGATGAAGATACTTGGTGAATTCGTTCGTAATCAATTGCCGGATTTAGAGACCGAGCGTCTCTATCTTAGGGAACGAAAAGTTGAGGGTGCGGTGGATATGTTTGCCTATGCTAGTCTGCCAGAAGTGGCTTTTAATGCTGGCTTTCCACTTATGGAAAAAATAGAAGATGAGGAGGCTTTTATTCAGGGAATTCCTCTTCGAATGATGCAAGCCGGCTTACCAGGGGGCTATGGAATTACCTTGAAAGGGGAGAATCGTGTCATCGGTTCGGTCGATTTCAATCGTCGCCACGGGGAACTCGGAGATATCTATGAAATAGGCTATGTTCTCCATCCAGACTATTGGGGACAAGGAATTGTTCCCGAGGCTGTTAAAGCTCTGTGTTTCGTGGCATTTTCCCTTATACCAGAACTTTACAAAATCGAGATTGCCTGTCATGGTTCAAATCTCCAAAGTCAAGCTGTTGCTAAAAAGGTTGGTTTTACTCTGGAAGCTAGGCTGAGAGGGCGTGACCATGTCAGGGGGCAGCGGCAAGATGAACTCCGGTTTGGTCTTTTGAGGAGTGAGTGGGAGACGATACTCTAAGGTATCCTTATGTAAATATTGTTAGTGAAAAGAATAAGAAAGGAATGACTATGTCAAAAGAACTATCAACTAAATACAATCCAGCCGAGGTTGAGGCTGGTCGTTATGCTAAGTGGCTTGAAGCGGAAGCTTTTAAACCATCCGGAGATGCGGAGGCTAAGCCTTATTCAATTGTGATTCCACCACCAAACGTTACGGGTAAATTGCATTTAGGGCATGCCTGGGATACAACCTTGCAAGATATTATTATCCGTCAAAAACGGATGCAGGGTTATGACACATTGTGGTTACCAGGAATGGACCATGCGGGGATTGCGACGCAAGCTAAGGTTGAAGAGCGCTTGCGGGAACAAGGGATTAGTCGTTACGATCTTGGTCGTGAAAAATTCTTGGATAAGGTCTGGGAATGGAAGGACGAGTATGCAACGACTATCAAGGAGCAGTGGGGCAAATTAGGTTTGTCTGTAGACTATAGTCGAGAACGCTTTACCTTGGATGAGGGCTTGTCCCAAGCTGTACGAAAAGTATTTGTGGACTTGTACAAAAAAGGTTATATCTATCGTGGTGAATTTATCATCAACTGGGATCCAGCGGCCCGCACAGCTCTTTCGGATATTGAGGTTATTCACAAGGATGTTGAAGGGGCCTTTTACCATATGAACTACATGTTGGAAGATGGTTCACGCGCCCTTCAGGTTGCGACGACTCGTCCGGAAACCATGTTTGGTGATGTAGCTGTTGCAGTTAACCCTGAAGATCCACGTTATAAGGATTTGATTGGTCAGAATGTCATTTTGCCGATTGTGAACAAGCCAATTCCAATTGTTGCGGATGAACACGCTGATCCAGAGTTTGGAACCGGGGTTGTTAAAATTACCCCAGCCCACGATCCGAATGACTTCCTTGTTGGTCAACGTCATGATTTACCACAGGTTAACGTGATGAATGACGATGGAACCATGAATGAACTAGCTGGTGAGTTCGCTGGTATGGATCGCTTTGAGGCTCGTAAAGCGGTTGTTGCGAAATTGGAAGAGTTAGGAGCCTTGGTTGAGATTGAGGAACGTGTTCATTCTGTTGGTCACTCTGAGCGTTCAGGTGCGGTAGTAGAGCCTCGTCTATCTACCCAGTGGTTCGTCAAGATGGATCAACTGGCTAAAAATGCCATTGCTAACCAAGATACAGAGGACAAAGTTGAGTTTTATCCACCACGTTTCAACGATACTTTCCTTCAATGGATGGAAAATGTTCATGACTGGGTGATTTCTCGTCAATTGTGGTGGGGACACCAAATTCCAGCTTGGTATAATGAAGCTGGTGAAATGTATGTAGGTGAAGAAGCCCCAGAGGGAGAAGGCTGGGTTCAAGATGAGGATGTCTTGGATACTTGGTTCTCTTCTGCTCTATGGCCTTTTTCAACCATGGGCTGGCCAGATACAGAATCTGCCGACTTCCAACGCTATTTCCCAACTTCAACTCTGGTAACGGGTTATGATATTATTTTCTTCTGGGTGTCTCGGATGATTTTCCAATCTCTTGAGTTTACCGGCCGTCAGCCGTTTAAGAACGTCCTTATTCATGGATTGATCCGTGATGAGCAGGGGCGTAAGATGTCCAAGTCCTTAGGCAATGGAATCGATCCAATGGATGTGATTGATCAATATGGTGCCGATGCCCTTCGTTGGTTCCTCTCAAATGGTTCTGCCCCTGGACAAGATGTTCGCTTCTCCTATGAGAAGATGGACGCTTCTTGGAACTTCATTAACAAAATTTGGAATATTTCTCGTTATATTTTGATGAATAATGAGGGGCTTAGTCTGGAAGCTGCACGCGAGCAGGTTGAAAAGGTTGCGAGCGGTCAAGCTGGTAATGTAACGGATCGTTGGATCTTGCATAATCTGAATGAAACAATTGCCAAAGTCACGGATAACTTTGAGAAATTTGAATTCGGTGTAGCTGGACATATCCTCTACAACTTTATCTGGGAAGAGTTTGCCAACTGGTATGTCGAGTTGACCAAGGAAGTTCTTTACAGTGAAGATGAGGCTGAGAAAGTCGTGACACGTTCGGTTCTTCTATATACCTTGGATCAAATCTTGCGACTCTTGCATCCAATCATGCCATTTGTGACTGAGGAAATCTATGGCCAATATGCAGAAGGAAGCATCGTTCATGCGGCCTATCCAGTGGTCAATCCAAGCTTCGTCAATGAGGAAGCTCATGCTGGAGTTGAAAGCCTCAAGGACTTGATTCGGACTGTCCGCAATGCACGAGCTGAGGTGAATGTAGCTCCGTCTAAGCCTATTAGTATTTTGATTAAAACAAAAGATGCGAGCTTGCAAGGCTTCTTCCAAGCGCATGTCAACTATATCAAGCGTTTCACCAATCCAGAGTACTTGGAAATTGCGGTTGATTTGGAGGCGCCAGAACTCAGCATGAGTGCGGTTATTTCAGGGGCTGAAATCTTCCTCCCATTGGCAGATTTGCTCAATGTTGAAGAAGAATTGGCACGTCTGGATAAGGAACTGGCTAAATGGCAAAAAGAACTCGACATGGTTGCTAAAAAATTGGGCAATGAGCGCTTTGTAGCCAATGCCAAACCAGAGGTCGTTCAAAAAGAAAAAGACAAACAAGCCGATTATCAAGCTAAATTTGATGCAACCCAAGAACGGATTGCAGAAATGAAAAAATTGGTCTAAAATAGAACAGCTCGCTAGCAAGTGCTAGCGGGTTTTTCTGTCAGGAGGTGCTTATGAAGTTGCGATGGATATTAGGGAAACATTCGGTGATGACCTTTGAGGTTAATCATGAAGAAAAAACGGCTCAGCCAATATTGGAGAATGGCCAGTCTCATCCAAAGGGACCTTTGGCTCGTCTGATATTTCCAGAAAATAAGCAGACCTATGTTGGTTTAGAAGCAGAATTAAATTATCTATTACGTACCAATTATCGGACTGGCAATCGAAGTTTGGAAGAACTCTTACAGGAGATTTCCTCAGGAACAGCTTTTTCTGCTAAAGAACCCTATCTCACCTTAGATATTCCTAAGGAGAGTGGTCATCTGACTTTAAAGGAAACTCATATTTTAAATGGAACGTTAGTCTTAGAACATCATGAGATTTTTGGAGATAGTTTACTCAAAGGTAATCAACATAAGGATGTCTTTTTACATGAGGGAAAAGCGGTCATGGTGAAACGAGATAACGTCAATCCAGAATTTGGTGACGACTGGGAGCCTGGTAACTATGACTACAGTTATTCCTCAGTAGCCGAGACTTTGGTTTCTATTTTGATAGATATACTCTTTTAGATTATAAACTGTATATGATATACTATTTTTATGGCATACGGAATTGATTTTAGAAAACGTGTCCTTGAATATGTTAAAGAGGGACATACACGTAAAGAAACAGCAGCTTTA
>NZ_JBTGGE020000063.1:0-7739 GCF_054331515.2 Streptococcus sp. 10F2
CCCTTCCTCTCCCCGCTACCTCACGATAGTCAGGCTTGGGAGTCGCTATTGGGTTCACCGGTAGCAGGTGCCCACAGAGGACTTACACCTCAGATGTACGACATGCCCGTCGTACTAGAAAAAAGTTGAGACTACTGAGTAGATCCCAACTTTTTTCTTATAGCCTAAAATTTTCCCAGCCCCTACACAAAATCTCTCCTCATTGCATCAGCTCTAACACTTCTGCAATGGGAAAACTTCAAGTTTATTCTACCAACATCAGACTTGATAGTGGTAGAATAGAATCAATGCTTGATTTTTATAAACTATTTTTTGGTAAACCTAAACTATACTGAATACAAAAGGAAGCCTCTTATCGTTTTTCAACAAAAAAAATAAAAAACTATAGAATAAGGATGAATATGATTACGAAAGAATTCGACACTATTACAGCCATCTCCACTCCCCTCGGTGAGGGGGCTATCGGAATTGTCCGACTCTCAGGAACAGATAGTTTAACCATTTTGAAAAAAGTTTTTAAGGGGAAAAATCTGGATCAGGTAGCTAGTCACACCCTAAATTACGGACATATTATCGACCCCGATAAAGATGAAATTTTAGATGAAGTCATGGTGGGAATTATGCTGGCCCCCAAAACCTTTACACGAGAAAATGTTGTCGAGATTAACACTCATGGTGGGGTAGCTGTGACCAACGAGATTCTTCAGCTCTTAATCCGGCAGGGAGCACGTTTGGCCGAACCCGGTGAATTCACAAAACGCGCTTTTCTAAATGGGAGGGTTGACCTGACACAAGCCGAAGCTATTATGGATTTAATCCGTGCCAAAACCGACAAAGCTATGAATATCGCGGTCAAACAATTGGATGGCTCTCTGTCACAATTAATCAATAATACACGACAAGAGATTCTAAATACGCTGGCTCAAGTCGAAGTCAACATCGACTACCCAGAATACGATGATGTGGAAGAAATGACGACCCAACTATTGCGGGAGAAAACAGCAGATTTCGAGCAACTGCTAACATCTCTTCTTCAAACAGCCCGTCGAGGCAAAATCCTTCGAGAGGGAATCACTACTGCTATTATCGGTCGTCCGAATGTCGGTAAATCTAGTCTTCTCAATAGTTTGCTGCGAGAAGACAAGGCTATTGTCACCGATATTGCAGGTACAACACGAGATGTCATCGAAGAGTATGTCAATATTCAAGGAATCCCACTGAAACTCATTGATACAGCAGGTATCCGCGAAACTGAAGATATCGTAGAGCAAATTGGGGTCGAACGCTCCCGTAAGGCCCTATCTGAAGCAGATTTGGTCTTACTCGTTTTAAACTCCAATCAAGCCCTAACCGATCAAGATCGTCAACTCTTGGAATTAACACAAGATATGAACCGGATTGTTCTCCTTAATAAAACAGATTTAGAGTCTAAGATTGAACTAGATCAGCTTCCCTCAGATGCCATTCCAATTTCCGTACTAACCCAAGATAACCTAGAAGCTATTGAGGAACGAATCAACCAACTCTTTTTCGAGAACGCTGGTCTGGTTGAGCAAGACGCTACCTACCTCTCGAACTCCCGACATATTAGTCTTATCGAAAAAGCTGTAGCCAGTCTTCAAGCTGTAAACGAAGGACTCGCCCTTGGAATGCCTGTTGACCTGCTTCAGGTTGATTTGACTCGAACTTGGGAAATACTAGGTGAAATCACAGGAGATGCAGCACCCGATGAACTGATTACACAATTATTCTCCCAATTCTGTTTAGGGAAATAAAGCTATTCAGCACCCGTCCAAAAAGAGACTGGGCAAAAACTAGCAATTTCCGGCTTCGCTTGAAATTTAAATAGATGAAAAAAGCTTAGAATCAACGTTTTTAATGACGTAATTCTAAGCTTTTTTCTAATTCTAAGATTTTTTACCTAGTCTCTTTTGTCTGTTCCTTTTTAGGTATTCCTACTGTCAGCTTCAGTAACTTTCAAGTATGCTTCCTCCACACCAGATTCCACTAACTTTTCATCAATGAAACTACCGTTTGAAGTCCGATCCAAAAGGCTGATCTGCGAAAGATCAACCACATAGGCCTGCTCCGTTTGAGCTAGAACTTCTAACTGACCAGGTTCATCCACTGGAATAATACCAGCTTTAAAGACACGATGTGGTGCTTTCTTCAATTCTTTTAAGATTTGCAAACCACGACCAGCTCGACCAGCTAGTGGGAAATCCGCTACACGATTAGCCTTAATGGCACCACGTTGAGTCAGTAGATAGAAGGTCTCAGCTGTAACAGGAAAAGCGGCCACTATCCAATCATCAGCTTTAAGATTCATAGCTTTGACTCCAGCCGCTTTTGCTCCAACTTGCGGTATATCCTCGCCTGCAAAGTGCAACGCATAGCCCAAGTGACTGATGGCCATAACAGACTCTTGCTCAATTGGTAATACAGAAATCACCTGATCTTGATCACCCTTGAGTTTCATATAAAGCGTTGCTTTCGATTTATAAGTCCGCCACGGTTTGATCTCTGAAATCGCCAAACGTTTAATCTGACCGGATTTACTAGCAACCAAATACGTTCCCTGTTCAAAATCCGACACAATTTGAGCAAAGACAACTGCTTCTTCCTGACCTAAATTCGTAATAAATTGGCTCAGATGCTCGCCTAAATCTTTCCAGCGAATATCAGCTAACTCATGAACAGGACGGTAAATAACATTTCCCTTATTGGTAAAAAGTAAAAGGTGCTCGGTTGTTTGACAAGCCCTCAAGAGAATCAAATGGTCATCCTCCCGCTTGCCCATCTCTTCTAAGCTTGAAGCTGAGAAGGAACGGGGACTGGTTCTCTTGATATAGCCAGCCTTTGTCACAGACACATAGGTATCCTCAGCAACAATCAAACTGGAACTATCAATCTCAATCGTCTGAGCCTGCTCTTGTAGCTCAGATAAACGAGGACTCGCAAAAATCTTCTTAACCTGCCGCAGCTCTTTTTTCATGAGATTGAACAGAGTTCCCTCGTCACCGATAATAGCTTGCAAGGTCTGAATAGTTTCTTCCAACTCACTTTGCTCCGCCAAGAGAATTTGCACATCCGTATTCGTTAAACGATAGAGTTGTAAGGTTACAATTGCCTCAGCTTGTTCTGGAGTAAAGTTGTAAGTCGTTTCCAAGTTCTTCTTAGCATCTGCCTTGTTTTCCGATTGACGAATCAAGGCAATGACTTCATCCAAAATCGAAACAACTCGAATTAAACCTTCCACAATGTGAAGACGTTTTTCTGCCTTAGCTTTTTCAAAATGACTACGGGCTAAAATGACTTCCTGACGATGCTGAATATAGCTGGTTAGAATGCGATGCAAGCCGACTTGACTTGGAGTTGAATGGTCAATCGCAACCATATTAAAATTATAGTTGATTTGCAGATCACTGTATTTGAACAAATAGTTCAAAATCAATTCAGTATTGGCATCTTTTTTCAATTCAATCGCAATCCGTAGACCCGTTCGATCTGTTTCATCCCGAACTTCAGCGATTCCAGCTACCTTATTACCCAAACGGATATCATCAATCTTTTTAACCAGACTAGCTTTATTGACTTCATAAGGCAACTCCGTCACTATAATTTGTTGTTTTCCACCTTTAAGAGCTTCAATCTCTGTTCTGGCACGAACAACAACACGACCTTTTCCAGTTTCATAAGCCTTACGAATCTCATCCTTGCCTTGAACGATTCCACCCGTTGGGAAATCTGGTCCAGGTAAAAACGTCATCAATTTGTCTAACTTAGCATTGGGATGGTCAATCAGATAGACTACCGCATCAATGACTTCAGCGAGATTATGCGGGGGAATATCCGTCGCATATCCAGCTGAAATACCAGTAGCCCCATTCACTAAGAGATTGGGAAAGGCAGCAGGAAGAACGGTCGGTTCTTTTTCGGTATCATCAAAGTTCCAGGCAAAAGGAACTGTTTCTTTCTCAATATCAAGAAGCAGATAATCTGAAATCTCGGACAAACGAGACTCCGTATACCGCATCGCCGCAGGTGGATCCCCATCCATGGACCCATTGTTCCCATGCATCTCCACCAGAATTTCACGGTTTTTCCAGTCCTGGCTCATCCGTACCATGGCATCGTAAATAGACGAATCCCCGTGCGGATGGAAATTCCCCATAATATTTCCGACAGCCTTGGCCGACTTGCGGTAGCCTTTCTCAAATGTATTGCCATCTTTATTCATCGAATAAAGAATCCGGCGTTGAACAGGTTTCAGACCATCTCGAATATCCGGTAAGGCCCGATCCTGGATGACATATTTAGAATAGCGCCCAAAGCGCTCTCCCATGATGTCCTCTAAGGACATGGTTTGAATTGTCGACATCAGATTCCTCTTAGTTTATTTTCTTAAAATACACTGGACTCTTCCAAGGTAAAGGTTACGTTTTCCTCAATCCACTTGCGGCGTGGTTCAACCTTGTCTCCCATCAAGGTAGAGACACGGCGTTCGGCACGCGCAACATCATCAATCGTTACTCGAATTAGGGTACGGGTCTCTGGATCCATGGTGGTTTCCCACAATTGATCGGCATTCATCTCACCCAATCCTTTATAACGCTGTACAGTCGCACCTTTCCCAAATTGTTTGCGAAGTTCTTGCAGTTCCTGATCAGTCCAAGCATAGGCCACTTCTTCTTTTGCCCCGCGTCCTTTAGACATTTTATAAAGTGGAGGTAGGGCAATGTAAACTCGGCCAGCTTCGACTAAGGGTTTCATATACCGGTAAAAGAAGGTCAAAAGCAGAGTTTGGATATGGGCACCGTCGGTATCCGCATCCGTCATGATGATAACCTTGTCATAGTTGGCATCGTCAAGTTGGAAGTCTGCTCCCACACCCGCGCCAATGGTGTAGATCATGGTGTTGATTTCTTCATTTTTCAGGATATCAGTCATCTTGGCCTTGGCCGTATTAATAACCTTACCACGAAGGGGAAGAATGGCTTGAAATTTTCGATCTCGACCTTGTTTCGCAGAACCTCCGGCAGAATCTCCCTCGACCAAGAAAAGCTCATTTTTAGCAGCATTCTTCGATTGAGCAGGAGTTAGCTTACCGGATAAAAGCCCTTTATCCTTTTTCTTCTTCCCAGACCGGCTCGCATCACGCGCCTTTCTTGCAGCCTCCCGTGCGTCACGCGCTCGAATAGCCTTACGGATCAAATTTGCGGCCATTTCCCCATTTTCCATTAGAAAATAAGTAAACTGCTCGATCATAACACCTTCTACAAATGGTCGAGCCAAAGGGCTTCCCAACTTATCCTTGGTTTGTCCCTCAAACTGCAAATGTTCCTCCGGCACAAGAAGCGACAGAACGGCGGTCAAACCTTCACGGTAATCGGAACCATCCAGATTCTTCTCCTTCTCCTTGAGAAGTCCGGTCTTCCGAGCATAGTCATTCATGGCCTTGGTCAAGGCTGTCTTCAGACCAGTCTCATGGGTCCCTCCATCCTTAGTTCGCACATTATTCACGAAGGATAAAATATGATCGGAATACCCATCGTTATATTGGAGAGCTACCTCTACCTGAAATCCTTGATCTTCCCCCTTAAAATCTAAAATAGGGGTCAATACCTCTTTCCCTTCATTAAGGTAAGCTACAAAGTCTTGAACTCCATTCTCGTAATGGAAAGAGGCCTCATCCCCAGTCCTTTCATCCTTGAGGCTAAGAGTTACATCCTTAAGCAAAAAAGCAGATTCATTCAAGCGATCGGCGATTGTACCAAACTTAAAATTAGTGGTCGAAAAAATAGCTGGATCCGGCATAAAGTGAACCCTAGTCCCAGACTGAGATTTAGGCGCCTTACCAACTCTCTCCAACCCCGTAACCGGAGTCCCACCCATTTCAAAACGCTGACGGTAAACACTACCATCACGAGTGATTTCCACCTCTAACCACAAGGATAGAGCATTAACAACAGAGGAGCCAACCCCGTGCAAACCACCAGATGTCTTGTAACCACCTTGCCCAAACTTACCACCCGCATGGAGAACTGTAAAAATCACTTCAACGGTCGGCTTCCCCATGGCGTGCATTCCAACAGGCATTCCCCGCCCGTGGTCCGCAACTGAAATTGATCCATCTTGGTGGATAACGACATCAATCTGATCTCCAAAACCTGATAGGGCTTCATCAACTGCATTATCAACAATTTCCCAAACCAAGTGGTGCAGACCTACCCCATCCGTTGAGCCAATATACATTCCAGGACGCTTACGAACCGCATCCAAACCTTCTAAGACTTGAATGGCATCATCATTATAGGCGGTTAAACTGACCTCTTTTTTTGCCATAGTGTCCTCCTTGTTTTCAGTACCTTCTATCTTACCAATTTTTCCTAGAATTGCAATAAGTTATAGATTCAAATACCTGCCCCCAACTTGGGTGATCTTTGGTTAATTCATGAATATCCTGTAACCATTCTTCTAAAATTTCTTTTGTGTAGACCATGTATTTGCTCCTTTATTCACGCTTATTTGGAACACTGACAATTTCCTATTCTCATTTTATTGAAATGCTCATCAAAAACCTATACACAAACTTAACGCTTTCCTACACAAATATTGGCTATTTACAAGACGCAAAATTCCTCATTTCCTCAAAGTTTTTTTCATCCATTGAACCCATCTGTGCTATACTATTTCTATGATTATCTTATGCTTTTTAATCGCCTATCTATTAGGCTCAATACCAACGGGGCTCTGGATCGGCCAATACTTTTTCAACATTGATTTACGTACTGAAGGTTCTGGGAATACAGGCACCACAAATACCTTCCGCATACTTGGCAAACAGGCTGGAATGATTACCTTTCTCATTGATTTCTTTAAGGGCTCCCTTGCTACCTATCTCCCTATACTTCTAGGACTCCCTGTTTCCCCTATTCTATTTGGTTTGGTTGCCGTTCTAGGGCATGTCTTTCCGATTTTTGCCCATTTTAAGGGGGGCAAGGCGGTTGCGACTAGCGCTGGTGCGGTTTTCGCCTATTCCTTCGGCTTCTTTATCTACATGGCCATTATTTTCTTTGGTGTACTCTATCTTTTCAGCATGATTTCCCTCTCTAGTATGGCAGCTGCCATTGCAGCGATTCTTGGGGTTCTTATTTTCCCAGCCATTCACTTTCTAATTCCGGAATACGATACTGCCTTTACCCTAACAATCATTGGTATTGCGCTTCTCATTCTTATTCGTCATCGCTCCAATGTTGTTCGTATCTTGGATCGAAAAGAAAATATCGTACCTTGGGGCATCAATTTAAGCCAACAAAAACCAGAAAAGGCTCATTCAGATAGCAAGAACAGCTAGGTATAGCCATCCTAATGTATAATTGATTCAACAAAAACACCTAAAAGGTTCCTGTACCATACGAATAATTGTAACTTACTTCGCAAACTCTATACTAGACACTCAAACATCCAATATATCAAAAAAGAAGGTTGGGATTTCTCTCTCGACCTCTTTTTTCTATGCAAAAATTTCCCTTATTCGTTTTGTAATATTCCCAAAATTAAACACTCCACCATCACACTGAGATTATAAGGGCAACTCTATCGTAAAACAACAATCGAGTAGGGACTAATGCATAGTCCCTCTCACACCACCGTGCGTGCCGTTCGGCACACGGCGGTTCAGTTAACTTTTAACGCATGTCGTTTTAGGTAGTAATCGAGACAGCTGACCAGTCCTC
>NZ_JBTGGE020000064.1:0-7687 GCF_054331515.2 Streptococcus sp. 10F2
AGGACTGGTCAGCTGTCTCGATTACTACCTAAAACGACATGCGTTAAAAGTTAACTGAACCGCCGTGTGCCGAACGGCACGCACGGTGGTGTGAGAGGGACTATGCATTAGTCCCTACTCGATTAAAATTTTCAGTGGAAAAACTTGAAGGGAAGTGGTCAATGTTCTTTAAAAAATGATAGAATAGAGATAGTGTAATGTAAACGAATACCATGGCAAATGAATAGGAGAAAAACCATGAAACTTAACAAATATATTGATCATACACTACTCAAAGCAGATGCTCAAAAAGCAGCGATTCTACAGCTGATTGAAGAAGCTAAGGAATACGATTTTGCGAGTGTTTGTTTGAATCCAAGCTGGGTAGCATTGGCTGCGAAGGAATTAGCTGCTACAGATGTGAAAGTTTGTACGGTTATTGGTTTCCCTTTAGGAGCAACAACTTCTGCAACGAAGGCGTTTGAAACAGCAGAGGCTGTCAAAAATGGAGCTAGCGAGGTGGATATGGTCATCAATATTGCAGCTCTTAAAGATGGGGACGATCAGACTGTTTTAGAGGATATCCAAGCAGTTGTTGAAGCTAGTGGAGATGCAGTTGTTAAGGTTATCATTGAAACAGCCTTGTTAACAGATGAAGAGAAGGAACGTGCTTCTCGTTTGACTGTAGAGGCTGGTGCAGATTTCGTGAAGACATCGACTGGATTTTCAACTAGCGGGGCAAATGTTCCTGATTTGGAATTGATGCGTCGAGTAGTTGGACCAGATTTTGGTGTCAAAGCAGCAGGTGGAGCTCGTTCTTACGAAGATGCAGTAGCCTTTGTAGAGGCTGGTGCAACACGTATCGGAACTTCTGCTGGTGTTGCTATCATGAAAGGTGAGGTTGTTGATGGAGGCTATTGATCCAATTCAATTAGCTATGGAAATGGCTGAAAAAGCTTATGTTCCTTATTCTCATTTTCCAATTGGAGCTGTTTTAGTAGCCAAAGATGGTCGCTATTATACCGGAGTTAACATTGAAAATGCGAGCTTTGGTTTAACCAATTGTGGGGAGAGAACTGCTATTTTTAAGGCAGTCTCAGAGGGGGTTACTGAATTCTCCGCTCTTTATATTTATGGAGAAACAAATGAGCCCGTTTCACCTTGTGGGGCTTGTCGTCAGGTAATGGCAGAGTTTTTTGAAGCTGAGTTACCGATTACGTTAATTGCCAAGAATGGAGCGACGAAAACCATGTCTATGGCAGAGTTGTTACCTTATTCTTTTAAAGATTTAACTTAAGTTATTAAATAAAAAAAGAGGAGATTGTAATGAAATCAAATAAAATTGTAGCACTTGGAGCAGCATCGCTTGCAGTAGTTGCCTTGGCAGCTTGTTCAAACCGTAGTGGTGATCGTTCTGAGGCAGCTTCAGACTCTATCCGTGTCGCTTATGTGACCGATACAGGTGGGGTTGATGACCACTCCTTCAACGAATCTGCTTGGACAGGTTTGAAAGCTTGGGGTGAAGAAAACAATTTAGAACAAAATCAAGGCTATACTTACTACCAGTCTGAAAATGAATCTGATTTCACCAACAATTTCCAACAAGCCATCACTGAAGGCTATAACATGGTTGCAGGTGCAGGTTTTGCCCTTGCAACATCATTGGAAGAAGTCGCAAAAAACAATCCAGATACAAAATTTGTGATGGTGGATAGCGTGATTGATTTGGACAACGTTGCGTCAGCAACCTTTGCGGATCAAGAAGCTGCTTACCTGGCTGGTGTTGCTGCGGCTAAGAATACGAAAACCAAACAAGTTGGTTTCATCGGTGGGGTCGAAAGTGAAGTTATCACTCGCTTTGAAAAAGGTTTTGAAGCAGGCGTAAAATCTGTTGACTCTTCTATTAAAGTTCAAGTAGACTACGCAGGGTCCTTTAATGATGCAGCTAAAGGTAAAACAATTGCTGCAGCTCAATACGCGGCTGGGGCAGATGTCATTTTCCACGCATCTGGTAAAACAGGTGACGGACTTTTGAATGAAGCCATCACTCGTAATGAAAAATTAGCTGCTAATTCAGATGAAAAAGTCTGGGTTATCGGTGTGGATAGTGACCAAGCACCTCAAGGTGGTTACAAGGACAAAGACGGAAAAGAATCCAACGTTGTCTTGACTTCAACATTGAAAGAAGTTGGAAATACTATCAAAGATATGGCGACTAAACTACAAGAAGATAAATTCCCAGGAGGAACTACAACTGCCTATGATTTGAAATCTGGTGGTGTAGAAGTTACTTACGATAACTTAAACGAAGAGACTAAGAAAGCTGTTGAAGAAGCCAAACAAGCAATTATCGACGGTAAAGTAACAGTTCCTGAAAAATAATAAGCGGAGACGTTGGAAAGGACGAATGGAATATGGCGAATGAACATGTCATCGAGATGCGCGACATCACCAAAAAATTTGGGGATTTCGTTGCCAACGACCATATTAATCTTCAACTCCGGAAGGGCGAGATTCACGCCCTTCTCGGAGAAAATGGGGCAGGGAAATCCACGTTAATGAACATGCTGGCGGGCTTGCTAGAGCCAACTAGTGGTGAAATCGTGGTCAATGGCCAAATTGTTCAGTTGGATTCTCCATCAAAAGCAGCTTCCCTTGGAATCGGGATGGTTCACCAACATTTCATGTTGGTTGAAGCTTTCACGGTTGCAGAAAATATCATTTTAGGAAGTGAAGTGACTAAAAATGGTGTCTTGGATATCAAGGAAGCCACCAAGGAAATCGAAGAATTATCAAAACGTTATGGTCTTGCAGTAGATCCAGCGGCTAAGGTAGAAGATATCTCAGTAGGGATGCAACAACGGGTTGAGATTTTAAAAACCCTCTATCGTGGTGCAGATATTCTTATTTTTGATGAGCCAACAGCGGTTTTAACTCCTTCTGAAATTGAAGAGTTGGTTGAAATCATGAAGAGTCTGGTTAAAGAAGGAAAATCTTTAATCTTGATTACTCATAAATTGGATGAAATCCGAGCTGTTGCAGATCGTGTTACTGTTATTCGCCGTGGTAAGAGTATTGAAACGGTTGAAATTGCTGGTGCTACCAACCAAGATTTAGCTGAAATGATGGTGGGACGGTCTGTTTCCTTCAAAACAGAAAAGGTTAAAGCTCAACCTAAAGAAACAGTTCTTTCAATCAAGGATCTTGTAGTCTTAGAAAACCGTGGAGTTCCAGCGGTGAAAAATCTCAATCTCGATGTTCGAGCAGGTGAGATTGTCGGAATCGCCGGAATCGATGGAAACGGTCAATCGGAATTGATTCAAGCCATTACGGGACTTCGTAAGGTCAAATCTGGAACAATGACCCTTAAAGGGGAAAATATTGTTGGAGCAAGCCCACGGACGATTACGGAAATGCAGGTAGGACATGTTCCAGAAGACCGCCATCGTGATGGTCTTGTCTTGCAACTATCCATTTCTGAAAATATTGCTCTTCAAACTTATTACAAGGAGCCGATGAGTTCCAAGGGAATTTTGAACTACGGTAACATTTATGAACATGCTCGTAAATTGATGAAAGAGTTTGATGTTCGTGCTGCTAGTGAGTATGTTCCGGCTAAGGCACTTTCTGGTGGTAACCAACAGAAAGCCATTATTGCACGGGAAGTGGACAGAGATCCAGATTTACTTATCGTTAGCCAACCAACTCGAGGTTTGGACGTTGGTGCGATTGAATACATCCACAAACGCTTGATTGAAGAGCGTGATAAAGGGAAAGCTATCTTGGTTGTTTCCTTTGAGTTGGATGAAATTCTAAATGTCTCAGACCGAATTGCCGTTATCCATGACGGACAGATTCAGGGTGAGTTGGATCCTGCAACTACCAATAAGCAAGAGCTTGGTATCTTGATGGCAGGTGTAGAATTGAAGAAGGAGGAAGGAAATGTCTAAGAAAATTCAAGATGCAGCTGTTCCCCTAATTTCAGTTCTCTTGGGGATCGTCCTTGGAGCCATTATCATGTTGATTTTTGGCTATGATGCTATTTGGGGGTATGAAGCACTCTTTGCAACAGCCTTTGGCTCTCTGCGTTCTATCGGAGAGATCTTCCGAGCGATGGGACCTTTGACCTTGATTGGTTTAGGTTTTGCGGTGGCTAGTCGTGCGGGCTTCTTTAACGTTGGTCTTCCTGGTCAAGCCTTGGCGGGGTGGATTGCTGCAGCCTCATTTGCCTTACTTAATCCAGACCTTCCACGTTTAGTCATGGTTCCTGCAACGATTGTGATTGCTATGTTGGCAGGGGGAATTATTGGTTCGATTCCTGGTATGCTTCGGGCCTACCTTGGTACGAGTGAGGTCATCGTAACCATCATGATGAACTATATCGTGCTTTATGTGGGCAATGCCTTGATTCATCAATTACCTCAGGCAGTCATGCAAAGTACAGACTCCAGTAAGCCTGTAGGAATGAATGCCAGCTATCAAACAGAATGGTTGCGGGCCCTTACCAGTAACTCACGGATGAACATCGGTATTTTCTTCGCCTTGATAGCAGTTTTTGCCATTTGGTTCTTGTTGAAGAAAACAACCCTTGGTTTTGAAATTCGTTCGGTTGGACTCAATCCTCATGCCAGTGAGTATGCCGGTATGTCTTCGAAACGGATTATCATTATTTCCATGATTATCTCTGGTGCTCTTGCCGGTCTTGGTGGAGCAGTAGAAGGACTGGGGACTTTCCAAAATGTTTATATTCAAGGCTCTTCTTTGTCTATCGGATTTAACGGGATGGCGGTAGCCTTGTTGGCCAATAATTCACCAGTTGGAATCCCATTTGCAGCCTTTCTCTTCGCGGTTCTTCAGGTTGGAGCGCCGGGAATGAATGCCGCTTCTATTCCACCAGAATTGGTAAACATCGTGACTGCATCTATTATCTTCTTCGTTGGAATTCACTATGTGATTGAAAAATTCCTTGAGTCAAAAGCAAAAAAGGAGGGGCAAGCTAAATGAATCTCGAAACCCTATTAGCCTTATTAGTGTCTTCCATGCTGATCTATTCAGCCCCTCTCATTTTCACTTCCATTGGTGGAAGTTTCTCTGAGCATTCCGGGATTGTTAATGTCGGTTTGGAAGGAATCATGGTTGTTGGTGCTTTCTCAGCAGTTGTTTTCAACCTTTCAACAGCTTCAGTTTTGGGTGAAGCAACTCCTTGGTTGGCTCTTCTTGTGGGGGGATTAGCTGGTGTTCTATTTTCCCTTCTCCATGCTGTAGCGACTGTTCATTTCCGTGCGGATCATGTTGTCAGTGGTACAGTGCTTAATTTGATGGCTCCAGCTTTGACCGTTTTCTTGGTTAAAGTGCTTTACAATAAAGGTCAGACAGATAACATTCAAGAGTCCTTTGGACGCTTTGATTTCCCAATCTTGTCGGATATTCCTTTCATTGGAGACATTTTCTTCAAGAATACTTCGATTATGGGGTATGTGGCTATTGCGACATCCTTCCTTGCGTGGTTTATTATGTTTAAAACGAAGTTTGGACTACGTCTTCGCTCAGTCGGTGAGCATCCACAGGCAGCAGATACACTGGGAATTAATGTGTATTTGATGCGCTATGCAGGTGTCCTCATTTCTGGTTTCCTTGGGGGAGTCGGTGGTGCAGTTTATGCCCAATCTATTTCTGTAAACTTCTCCATTTCAACCATTGTCGGACCAGGCTTTATTGCTCTTGCCGCGATGATTTTCGGGAAGTGGAATCCTGTTGGTGCCATGTTCTCCAGCCTCTTCTTTGGTTTGTCCCAAAGTTTGGCGGTTATTGGTAGCCAATTGCCACTCTTTGATAAGGTTCCAGCTGTTTATCTACAGATTGCTCCTTACGTCTTGACTATCGTTGTCCTTGCAGCCTTCTTCGGAAAAGCTGTTGCACCGAAGGCAGTTGGAGTTAATTATATTAAATCGAAATAAATGCTTAAAGGTTCCTGGCATAGCGCCAGGAACCTTTTTTTTCAAAAAAAAGAGTATACTGTTACACAGAGGTGAATAAGAATGAAAAAAGTATTATTTGTAACTGGTGCCTCAAAAGGAATCGGTTTGGAAGTTGCTGTTGCAGCTTTGGAAAAAGGCTATCGTGTTGTTGCTACTTCGAGAAATGCTGAGACACTAACTGAAAAGGTATTGGCTCGGGTACCTGAGGTGGGAAGTGATTTCCTAGCCTTAGAAATGCTCTTTGCAGAGGATAGTATTCAGGCGGCTGTCGCTCAGGTCCTTGATCACTTTGGACGTATCGACGTTTTAGTGAACAATGCAGGCTATGGTATTTTTGGGGCTTTAGAAGAATTTTCGTTGGATGAGATTCGGAAGAACTTTGATGTCAATGTATTTGGACTGTTAGCTCTGACGCAGGCGGTATTGCCAGGGATGCGGCAACAAAAATCCGGACATATTATCAACCTAGCTTCCATTTCGGGTTCGGTGACGGGACCTGTACAAGGGGTTTATTCAGCAACCAAGGCTTCTGTGATTATGATGAGTGAGGCCTTGCAAGCGGAAGTTGAGCCCTTTGGCATCCAGGTAACGGCAGTTAATCCGACTGGAATTCGGACAGATTTCTTGGATAGCTCCTCGATGCGACGTCCGGAAAAAGAAATTAAAGATTATGAGGTGGTCCAAGCTACGATGTCTGGTTTGGCTCGCTTAAATCATAATCAGGGTGGAGATCCAACTTTCCTAGCCCAAGCGATTCTTGATATTGCTGAAATGAAGAAGACTCCGAACCGTTTTTATGCCGGATCTGGAGCATTAGCTGCTATGCAATATAAAATCAATGAAGTGGTGACCGAAATTAACGAATTTGCAGATCTCAGTCAAAGCGTGGATCGAAAGGACTAGATAGATGAAAATTGAAATTTGGTCCGATGTCTATTGTCCGTTTTGCTACATTGCTGAAAGTCGCTTGGAGAAGGCCTTAGCTAAGTATCAAAAGGGAGAACAGGTTGAGCTGGTTTTTAGGTCATTTGAATTGGATCCGACTTTACCGCTAGACCAGTCCTATCCAGCTCGGGATTATTTGGCTTTGAAATACCAACTAAGTTCTGAGCAAGCACAAGCACAATTAGATGCGATTACCAATCTTGCTAAAGAAGAAGGTCTAAGCTTTCATTTTGACCAAGCCTGGATTCCCAATAGCCGAAAAAGTCATTGTCTGCTTCATTTGGCTAGTGATAGAGGCTTGGGGAAAGAAATGGCTAAGCTTCTTTTTCAAGCACACTTTACACGGGGGCTAGATTTAGCTCAAGATCAGGTACTAAAGGATTTAGGTCAAGAATTGGGCTTGGAAGCCGCTCTTGTTGAAGAAGCCCTACAGTCTCAAGACTATGCAGCCCGCATTGCTGCAGATCAAGAGGCTGGAATGGCTCTAGGGATTACGGCTGTGCCCTTTTTCCTCTTTGATGGTCGCTTCTCCATTTCGGGAGCTCAGCCCCAATCCGTATTTGAAGAAGCTGTGGAACGGTCTTTTGGTTTAGTAGCCAAGCCCGTAAGTCTTGGTACATCAGATCAGGCATGTGGACCCAATGGCTGTTTTATTGAATAGAGTTTGAAAAGGTAGGGATAGTTTTCCTAGCCTTTTCTTTTTATCTCAAGGGAGATTTCATAAAGTGGAAACTGTAAATGGTTTAAGACGGTTACTGTGTGAAAATGGGTTGCTCTGTTAGAGT
>NZ_JBTGGE020000065.1:0-7674 GCF_054331515.2 Streptococcus sp. 10F2
AGGACTGGTCAGCTGTCTCGATTACTACCTAAAACGACATGCGTTAAAAGTTAACTGAACCGCCGTGTGCCGAACGGCACGCACGGTGGTGTGAGAGGGACTATGCATTAGTCCCTACTCGATTATATTGCAAAACAAGCAAAAACCTCAGCCAAATTTGGCTGAGGTTTTTGAGGCTTATTTGAGGCCGTATTTCTTGTTGAAACGGTCCACACGTCCATCTGCTTGAGTGAACTTTTGGCGACCAGTGTAGAATGGGTGTGAATCTGATGAGATTTCGACACGGATCATTGGGTAAGTTTCACCTTCAAATTCAACAGTTTCATTAGAGTTCTTAGTAGAACCGCTAAGGAACTTGTAACCAGTAGATGTGTCCATGAAGACAACAGGGCGATATTCTGGATGGATATCTTTTTTCATTGTGTTAAAAATCCTTTCTGCCATGGTCTCTTTGCGAGCCATAGATTATTACCTAGCTAGTTTACCAAATGTGGTTGGCTTTGGCAAGTTTTTTTGACTTATTTCTGACTTTTTTTCAGTAATTCTTGGATTTCGGCGTAGATTTGGTCATTTTCTTCTAGGTTAGCTGAGTTGGCCCCACTAGCGAGGGGGTGGCCACCACCGTCATGTCGTTTTGCAATTTCATTGATTGGAATAGTTTTGGAGCGGAGGCGAACACGATAGCTACCGTCTTCTTGTTGGACAAAGACTCCCCAGCTTTGGACGTCTTTAATGCGTCCTGGAGCTCCAACGACTGCAGAAGTATCCGTTTCTTTTAGTTTGAGTTCTTTTAAATAGTCTTGATGAATAGTGACACGTGCTGCCCCATTTTCATCGATTTCGAGATTGTCATAGACGTATCCTTGGAGTTTGGCAACTTCTAAACTGATAGTGTCCATTTGACGGGATAAATCACTGAAATCAATTGAAAATTGACGAAGATAGGCAGCCATTTCAAAGGTTAGACTTGAGGTTGAAGGGAAGAGGAAGCGACCAGTATCTCCCACGATTCCCGCATAAAGAAGTCTAGCGGTTTGGACGTCCATAAGAAGATTGGTCTCTCGGGAAAAACGAGTAATCATTTCACTTGTAGAAGAGGCTTTGGGATCGACCCAGGAGAGGTCTCCATACGGATTATCATCTGGGTGATGATCGATTTTAATGAGTTCTTTTCCGTTTTGGTAACGTTGATCATCAATCCGTTCTCGATTGGCAGTGTCACAGACGATGACCAAGGCATCCTGATAGTCTTCATCGGATACATAGTTCATTCCTGCAAGCCAATGAAGATTGGGTTCATCGTATCCAGTAACCAAAATCTTTTTTTCTGGGTAATTGAGAAGCAGGAGGTTTTGAAGACCAACTTGACTACCAATAGCATCTAAATCAGGTCTTACATGCCGGTGGATGATGATTTTGTCATAGGCGACAATCTTCTCTAGTATTTTTTCAAAAATAGGTTCCATGTTTGTTCCTTTTTGCTTTTTTTCCATTTTAACATAAGGCAGGAGCATTGCAAACTTTCAAGAGACTTGTGATATAATGGAAAGCGAACGATGAATACTTCACATTGTTTTAAATTACTGTTGTCACGTTTTTTAGTGAATCTGATGGATTGCGCGTATTGCTTGTCTTATCAATCATCTTCCATAGATTGTTGCTAGCTAAAGGACCTTGATTAACTTTTTTATTCGATTTGGAACTAGGTAGAGTATTCTTAAGCATTAAAGAGGAGGCTGCTATGGCGTTAGCAAAAATTGTCTATGCAAGTATGACAGGGAATACAGAAGAAATTGCAGATATTGTTGCAGATAAACTACGAGATCTTGGGTTGGATGTTGACATTGATGAGTGTACAACAGTTGAAGCTGAGGATTTTGTAGATGCTGATGTTGCAATTGTAGCTTCGTATACTTACGGAGATGGGGAATTGCCAGATGAGATTGTTGATTTTTATGAAGACTTGAAAGACGTAAATCTTGAAGGCAAATTCTACGGGGTTGTTGGATCTGGAGATACTTTCTATGACGAATTCTGTAAGGCCGTTGATGATTTTGATCAAGTATTTTCCGAAACTGGTGCTGTAAAAATTGCTGAAAATGTTAAAGTTGATTTGGCAGCCGAAGATGAAGACATTGAAAATCTTGAAAAATTTGCAGAAGAGATTGCTGCAAAATTAGCTTAATGATGGAAAAAGAGGCCGGGCATAGCCCAGCCTCGAATTGTATATCATGGAAAATGAAATGCTGTCTGTGAAAAAGCAAGTTCCCGATTAGTCTGGAATCTGGGAGTGGATGTTTAAGTGGGGCAGTGGCAGTTTTATCTTGGATAAGAGCTGCTTTGCCTCTCGTTTTAATAAGAGCTCTAGAGCTGGTCAGTTTTGTAAGGTCTTTCTTCGGCTATTCATTTTGCTTGACCGAGGCATTTCTATTTCTATCTATGATCAACAACTTTTAAGGAAAGGACGGAAGTACGTGTCCAAACTTTATCCTGTTTTAACTAGAATTTTACAAGGCTTTATATTCCTGATTGCCCTACATTGGGTTGTTATTGCTTTTATAACCTTGGGACAACCATGGTGGTTGACCATGCCCACCGCTTTAGGGCTGGTCTTTTGGATTTATAAAAAACCGATGTTTTGGAAACAGCTCTATGATTTTTTATGTCAGCATAAATTGGCTGTGATCGGAGTGTTGACTGTTTTTCAAATACTTTTACTGTTGTCAGCTCAGCTTCTAATTCGCCGAGATGCAGCAGTAGTGTTCTTGGGAGCTTTTGAGCTCTCCAAGCCCCTTTCCATTGCTAGTTACCTTACGCGCAACCCTAATAACTTGCCACTGTTTCTGTATGAGCGTTGGTTTTACAAGCTCTTTGGAATGAATGCCCTATGGGTTCTCCAAGCCATTAATATTTTTGCGACGAACAGTGCAGCTTTGATTCTTTTTAAAGGGACAGAAAGTTTTTGGGGGAGGAAGCGTGCAGACCTTGTTTTTCTTTTTTATACCGGTTTACTTGTAGCTTCGCCTTTCTTTATGGCCATGTATACGGATATGTTGGCGATTCCCTTTATCAGTTTGCAATTTTTCTTTGCGATGGCGCTTTTAAAGTCTAGAGATGATTCTAAGCTAATGATTCGCTTAGCAATCCAGTTGGGGGTGCTTACAGCCCTTGCTTATCTTTTAAGACCAACAGTCTTAGTAACAATAATAGCTCTCTTTATGATTTTATTGGTTACCAAAGAGTGGAAGAAGTTCCTACTAGGACTGAGTCTCGTTAGTTTGGGATTTGCTTTGGTCACGATTCCCATTCAACAGTTGATGGAAGGACAAGATGAAGTTCAGCTGCTTGAAGGTCAAGGGCTCGCAAAATCGCCCCTCCTGTTTATCGATCTTGGCTTGACTTATTCTGGTACGGATCAGGATGATATGAAGGAAGGTTTACTGGCCTATTTGGAGCCGGAGGAGCGAGAGAAGTATAATAATGGTATGTTTGCGGAGGAAAATGTAAAAAAAGAAATTATCCGTCGTTTGCAAGCCTATACACCATGGACCTTTCTTCAACATACAGCTGTTAAGCAGACAGGAACTGTAAAAAATGGGACGTTGAACTGGATTTATTTTGAAGATGTCTCTAAAGAGAAAACTCCTTATATATCTCCTCTTTATCCGGTGCTGGGGTTACAACCTTTCTTTACCTGGATTCGTCGGCATTTTATTTCTTATGACCGACCTGAATTTGCAGTCTACGCTTGGGTCAAACAGATCATCTGGTTGGCCTTGGCCTGGGGAATCCTTCGAGCTAGTCGCCGCTTTGCGGGAGAACAAGCGGATCTTCAGTTTGTCATGTTAGCGGTTTTGGGTGGCTTCCTTTTTCTTCAGGTTTTCGAAGGCGGTAAAACTCGCTACTTGATTCAATTTTTACCACAAATTTTGGTCTTATCAAGCCTAGGATGGATAGGGGATGACAAGCATGGAAAGATTTAAACAGACTGACTGGTATCAGCCTCTACTAGCTGAGCTAGGAAGTGATTATTTTGAGCAACTTGAAACCTTTCTAGATGAAGTTTATGATGTGGGACAAGTATTTCCAGCGAAGCAGAATGTTTTCCGAGCGTTTGAATTAACCAGTTTGGCTCAGACGCGAGTCGTGATTTTGGGACAAGATCCCTATCATGGGGAAGGGCAGGCTGATGGCTTGAGTTTTTCTGTCCCTGATGGTGTGGCACCACCTCCATCTCTTCGGAATATTTTTAAAGAGTTGGAGACGGATTTAGGGGTGAGAGAGCGAACGGATTTGTCAGATTGGGCCCAGTCAGGTGTGCTCTTATTGAACTCTGTTTTGACTGTAAGTGCTGGTCAGGCGAACAGTCATCAAGGGAGGATATGGGAAACTTTGACAGATGCTGTGATTTCCCTAGTAGGTCGGCGAACAGAGCTGACCGTTTTTATTCTTTGGGGGAAGTTTGCACAAAAGAAAAAGGCTCTTATTGGGCCGGGACACGTGATTTTGGAATCGGTTCATCCAAGTCCTCTGTCAGCATACCGCGGCTTCTTTGGTAGTCGGCCTTTTTCCAAAGCGAATACATTTTTAGAAAATCCGATTGATTGGTTAGGAGGCAAAGTATGAAGCAGCAGTTAGCAACGATTTGTTATTTGGATAATGGGAAGGAGTTTTTACTTCTTCATCGTAACAAGAAGCCAAATGATGTCCATGAAGGGAAATGGATCGGAGTTGGAGGCAAGGTAGAAGCAGGTGAGAGTCCAGAAGATTGTGCCAAGCGAGAAGTACTTGAGGAAACGGGTTATACCGTGGAGGATATGGATCTGGTTGGTTTGATTACCTTTCCTGCTTTTACACCTGGTACAGACTGGTATACTTATGTCTACAGGATTCGAGATTTTTCGGGAACGCAAATGGAGAGTCCGGAAGGTAGCTTGGCTTGGATTCCTTATGATGAGGTGCTGTTGAAACCAAGCTGGGAGGGGGATCATCTTTTTCTTAAGTGGATTTTGGAGGAAAAATCGCTATTTTCAGCTAAAATGGTCTATGAAGATGGGCTTCTACAGGATTGGTCTGTTCGATTTTATAAATAAGGCGTAGAAAATCTTTTCTACGCCTTATTTGTTCGTTAATTCCGAACCTTTGTATTTTTGTCTAAAAGTTTTTGTGATTTTGTTCGGCTTTTTCTCTTTCTTATGCTATAATGTTTTCAGTAAAAGGAAAGGACTCTACCAATGAAAAAAGAATCATTGCTCCCACTTGTATCTGCCGGCCTTTTGGCTCCTCTCTTTCTCTCAACAGGGGTTGCGGCTGAAGAAGTTAGTACGGAACAACCTGCGGAAACAGTTAGTCAGGTTCAAACTCCCGCTGCTGAACAACCTGCTGTTACTGCCGAAAGCTTGGCTAGCCAGCCACCAGTAGTTGAGGTGCCTGAAGTCACTTCAACAGACTCTAAGGTTTCTGCTACAAGTATTGATGTGGCTCCACGTGCAGTCAGCGCTGATACTGAAGCTCCCCAAGAGTCCAAAGATTTAGTGATTCTTCATACCAATGATGTTCACGGCCGGATTGTAGAAGATCGCAATGTTATTGGCGATGCCAAGGCCGCAGCTGTTATTAAAGAGACAAAAGCGGATTTGGTTGTTGATGCAGGAGATGCTTTCCAAGGACTTCCAATCTCTAACTCAAGTAAGGGTGAGGAACGGTTGAAAATCCTCAACATGGTTGGTTATGATGCGATTGCCGTAGGGAACCATGAATTTGACTTTGGTTTGGATCAATTACGTAAGTATGAGAAAATGCTTACCTTCCCAATCCTTTCTGCCAACACTTATGTAGATGGTGCTCGTCTGTTTAAAGCGTCTACTATTGTAGATAGGGACGAAAATATTGAAGGGGATGAATTTGTTGTTATTGGGGTAACCACACCTGAAACTGCAACCAAAACTCACCCAAATAACGTGGTAGGTGTGACTTTTACCGAGCCAATCACTGAAGTTCAAAATGTAATTGCTCAAATTGAATCTGAGGCTCGAGCTAATGGCAAGTCCTATAAGAACTATGTTATTCTAGCTCACCTTGGTGTGGATGCTACAACTCCACTTGAGTGGCGTGGTGACACACTTGCAAAAGCTCTTTCTCAGAATGAGAATTTGAAGGGGAAACGGGTCATCTTAATTGACGGTCACTCTCATACAGCTTTGTCAACTACTTATGGAGACAATGTAACCTATAATCAGACAGGTTCTTATCTCAATAACATTGGTAAAATCGTTCTTAAATCCGATAAATTATTAGGTGAAGCTAGTTTGATTTCTGCAGCAGACTTGAAGGATCAACAACCTGATCCTGAGATTGCTGCTGTAGTTAGTCGTATTAAAGAAGCCTATGATGCAGATAATGCAGTGGTAATTCGTGCGAATAACCCTGTTGAATTGAAAGGGAATCGTGAGAATGTTCGTGTTCGTGAAACGAACCTTGGTAATATCGTAACGGATGCTCTCTATAATTACGGACAAACTGGATTCCAACATCCAAGTCACCTAGCTGTTACGAATGGTGGCGGACTCCGTGAGACAATTGTCAAAGATAAGGACATTACCAAAGGAGATGTTATCGCGGTTCTTCCGTTTGGAAACTTGATTTCTCAAATCACGGTTAAAGGCCAACAAATTCAAGACATGTTTAAACGTTCTATTTCTGCTATTCACCAGAAAGATGCGAATGGAAATGTTGTTTTGGATGAGAATGGTTTACCTCTCCTTGAACCAAGTGGTTACTTCCTTCATGTATCTGGTGCGCGTGTATTCTTTGATCCAACTCTCGAAGCAGCTGACCGCATCTTGAAAATCCAGATTTTGGATCCAGAATCTGGCAAGTATCAAGATTTAGATTTAGAAAAAACCTACTACCTTGCTACCAATGATTTTGTGGCAGCAGGTGGAGATGGTTATGATATGCTTGGTGGAGCACGTGAAGAAGGACCATCTATGGATGAAGTCTTTGCGGAATTCTTGAAAACAGCTGATCTCAGCAAATACGAAGTGGTTAATCCAAATTCACGGATTATCTCTATTTCAAAAGATTCTAATTGGCAAGAATTAGCGAATCCAACTGAACCTGCCAAACCAGAACAACCTGAAAATCCAAGTAATCCAAATCAACCAAGCGAGCCAACTAAACCTAGCCGTCCAACGAATCCGGCTAATCCAGCTAAACCTGAACAGCAAGAAAATCAAGCTGGAAAAGATGAGCAAAAACCAGCTACTAAATTGGTATCCTTGGGACACAACCCAAGTTATCAAGCACCAGCTAAAGTTCAGGCTGCAAGTTCATCAACCTCTGATGCTAAATCTCTTCCAAATACAGGTACAGAAGTCTCTACAACAGCGACTGTTCTAGGACTTGGTATCTTTGCTACACTTGGAATGGTTCAAAGCAAACGTCGGAAAAATTAATTTTAAATAGGTACAACGATCTAGGTCAAGATTACTGAACCTTAAAATTAGATTAAGAAAGGACTGAATCCTGTATTGAACAGGATTCAGTCCTTTTTAGTACGACGGGCATGTCGTACATCTGAGGTGTAAGTCCTCTGTGGGCACCTGCTACCGGTGAACCCAATAGCGACTCCCAAGCCTGACTATCGTGAGGTAGCGGGGAGAGGAAGGGATA
>NZ_JBTGGE020000066.1:0-7452 GCF_054331515.2 Streptococcus sp. 10F2
TGGTCTTGAAATAAATTCGTAGTATGAATGGAGGTGTAAGGGAATCATTCATGTAAATTTCAGATTTGATGAGGTTCTTTTTGATAGGCTAAAACCTGTCTCAAAGTAGGATTTTGGGTTATAATAGAAATTATGAATACCAAACCAAGGGCAGCCTATGTCCATATACCTTTTTGTACACAGATATGCTATTATTGTGACTTTTCTAAAGTCTTTATTAAGAACCAACCGGTGGATGATTATTTACGAGCTTTGATGGAAGAGATTCGGGCTTATGAACCGGGGCCAGTAGATACGCTCTATATTGGGGGTGGTACGCCATCGGCTTTGTCAGCAGCCCAATTGGAATTTCTCTTGGAGGGGTTGGCCTCAATTTTTGATATTAGCCAGGTCCAGGAGTGGACTTTAGAGGCGAATCCAGGTGACTTGTCTCAGGATAAAATTGAGGTTATGGCCAAGGCAGGCTTAAATCGTGTTTCTTTAGGGGTTCAGACTTTTGATAATCGGGAGTTGAAGCAGATTGGTCGGATGCACCAAGAAAAAGATATTTATGAAAGTATTGATCAGCTGAAAGCAGCTGGTTTTCATAATATTTCCATTGATTTGATTTATGCTCTACCTCATCAAACAATGGAGCAGGTCCAAGTAAATGTAGAGAAAGCCTTGGGCTTAGATATCCCTCATATGAGCCTGTATTCTTTGATTTTGGAAAATCATACAGTTTTTATGAATCGCATGCGACGGGGACAGTTGAACTTACCTCAAGAAGATTTGGAAGTCGATATGTTCCATTATATTATTAACAGACTAAAGGAAGCTGGTTTTGATCATTACGAGATTTCTAATTTTTGTCGACCAGGTTATGAAAGTCGACATAATCTCATGTATTGGGATAATGCAGAATATTATGGCTTAGGAGCTGGAGCCTCCGGCTATTTAAATGGCATTCGGTACCGAAATCATGGACCTATCCGTCATTATCTTAATGCAGTCGCAGCAGGAGATGCCCGTGTTTATCAAGAAGAGCTTAGTTTAAAGGAACAGATGGAAGAAGAACTCTTTTTGGGTTTACGCAAGCGAGCGGGTGTCTCGATTGCGCGTTTTGAGAAGAAATTCCAGCGGTCCTTTGATGAGGTTTACGGGTCCGTTGTGCAACAATTGATTCATGAGGGATTATTGATTCAAGAAGGAGATCGACTTCGGACTAGTCAGAAGGGACTTTTTCTAGGTGACACAGTAGCGGAACGATTTATCTTGGAGTAGTTATGGGAAGAGTGTTTCAAGAACAGACCAGAATTCGCTTCGGATGGGTAGATAAGACAGGGAACTTGTCTCTGCCTCGTTTTATCAGTTACTTATTACAATTTTCAGGTAGACAATCGCAAGTCCTTGGTCTGTCTGATCAGGGTCTAGCTGATCGGTATGGCTTGGCCTGGATTGTCGTGGAGCATCAGCTCAAAGTTACTCGCTTGCCTTATTTGGAAGAAGATGTGTTGCTGGAAACTGAGGTTTTGTCTCACAATCGGATTCTCTGTCATCGGTGTTTCCGAGTGACGGATGCTGCTGGTGAGTTGTTGTTGGAGATGCAATCCGTGTTTGCACTTCTAGATTTAGCTAAGCGGAAACTTAGCCGAGTTCCAGAGGAAGTGGCGGAGCGTTATGAATCAATTTTTCAAAAACGGGGACTGCTTCCTTACTCTTTTAAAAAATTGGAGCAGTCTGAAGAGGTGACTTATCCCCTTTATTTTTTTCATATAGATCGAAATGGGCACGTTCATAATACACATTACTTAGAGTGGGCTATGGCTAGCTTGGGATTTGATTTTTTAGAGCAGTACCAGGTCGAGCAGCTGGCGATTAAGTATGTGCGGGAAATTCAGAAATCTGACGAGGTCCTTGTACGGACACAGGTAGAGGATGAGTGCTCGCGTCACGAACTTTATGTAGAAGGGGATTTGCGCGCTCAAGTGGAAATAGAATGGAGAGAGAATCAAGATGTATAAGGGTTATTTGTTAGATTTAGATGGAACTATTTACCGCGGTAAGGAGTTGATTCCGGAGGCGCGTGATTTTGTCAAAGAATTACAGGTACAGGACATTCCTTATCTCTTTGTGACCAATAATACCACGCGCCGTCCAGAAGTCATCCAAAGCATGCTGGCTGAGCGTTTTGAGCTCTCAGTTCCCCTCTCGACTATTTATACAGCAAGTCTTGCGACAGTCGATTATATGTTGGAGAAAAATTTAGGAAATACGGTCTACGTTATTGGTGAGGACGGGTTAAAAGGAGCTATCTTCGATGCGGGATTTGTAGAGGATTCTGTGAATCCAGCTTACGTTGTAGTAGGTTTAGATACGGACTTAACGTATGAAAAAGCTAAAATCGCTAGTTTAGCGATTCAAAAGGGAGCATATTTTATCGGAACAAATCCAGATTTGAATATCCCCACAGAAGAAGGACTCTTGCCAGGTGCTGGCTCCCTTGTTCGTTTTATAGAAGCTAGTACACGAGTAGAACCTGTTTACATTGGTAAACCCAAGGCTATCATTATGGAGAAGGCCTTAGAGCGTATTGGCTTGAAGAAAGAGGAAGTGGTCATGGTCGGAGATAATTACATGACTGATATTCGGGCTGGAATTGATAACGGAATTGCTAGCCTCCTCGTCTTGACTGGTTTTACTCAAGCGGAAGAAGTACCTCATTTGCCAATTGCACCAACTCATGTGGTTCGTTCGCTTGCGGAATGGAGCTTTGATGACTAGGCGTGTTTGGGGAACCGGCCTTCTCTTATCATGTTGGGGTCTTTCCGCCTCTATCTTATTAACGATTCTCCTGTTCGATCTGGGCTATCCTCTCTTTTTGAAAACTTGGGATTTACCTGAAACTTTGGGCTGGACAGCGGAACGCTTGCTTCGACAAGTTGATGTGTTGATGGATTATTTGACCTTGCCCTGGGTGACAGCATTAAAATTCCCAGACTTACCGTCATCGAAATCTGGCCTTTACCATTTTTTCGTGGTGAAGTTGCTCTTTCATTTCTGCCAAGTGGTCTTCCTTGGAACAAGTATCGGAATGATTACCGCCAAACCCTGGCGTTGGCTACCTTCTTCTTGGTACCGAACCTGGGCCCTTCTTCCGCTTGGTCTTGCTCTGCTAGCAGTCCTCGTTGGATTTGACCAGTTCTTCATTTGGTTTCATCAAATCTTATTCCCAGGAGACTCAAGCTGGCTCTTCGATCCTGCAACAGATCCCATTATTTTGTTACTACCACAGGATGCATTTATGCTCGCTTTTGTTTGTTGCGGAATCCTCTATGAGCTCTATTTCATGGCTTGGTATCTTTATGCCAAAAGAAAAGAGCGCCGATAAATCTTCGACAACTCTTTGAGGAAAGTATATATTGAAATAGGAAACCTATACTTAATTATTTTTAAAATCCGATGAAGATAGAACTAAAGTTCATCAAAGAGATTTGACAATGTCAGATGTTGAAGTTCAATGAGTATTAATCGTAAAGAGGCTAGGCAAAAAGTCTTAGAATTAGAAAACAGCTTAGAATGACGTCATTAAAAAACGTTGCTTCTGAGCTGTTTTATTGATTCAAATTTCAAGTGAAGCCGGAAATTGTTCGTTTTTGTTCAGCCTCTTTGGTGGTTTAATGATGATGTCCGTGGTCGTCGATGTCGAGTTTTTCGGTATGGTGTTGGTGTTCGAAGTTGGAGTAGTCGAATTCAACGGCACTTTCTTCGATGTTTTGTGCTTGTAGGAGGTGGTGGACTTGATCTTTCAGAAGGCGTTCGTTGCATCCCTCTTCGATGTGGAGGTGCAACATAGCAACGTGGCGCAAGCCATCCATAGTCCAGACATTGAGTTGGTTGACTTGGTAGACCCCTTCCATTTTCTCAAGTTGTTCTCGTAAGGCTTCTAGGTTGAGGTCTTCTGGTGCTTTTTCAAGAAAAATTTGAAGATTGGCTAGGAATTTAGGAAGGGATTGGCTGAGGATGAAAAGGGAAATGGCAACGGAGAGCAAGGGGTCGAGGAAATACCAGTCGGTAAATTGGAGGATGATGCTGACGAAGAGGACAGCCACCCAACCAAGGATATCTTCTAGGAAATGGAGGGTGAGGATTTGTTGGTTGGCAGTTTCCCCTTTATGAACCAGGCGAGCTGCTAAGCCGTTGATGAGGATAGCTACGATAGCTAAGGCAAGGGTTCCTTGACTGTTAACGACTGGCGGGTTGAAAATTTTAGGAGTATTTTCAATGAGGAGGATGGTAGAACCAGTAATGAGGATTGTGGCAGTGACAAGGGCTGCTAAGATGCTGTAGCGTTTGTAGCCCAGGGTGTAACGGAGATCAATTTGTTTGTCAGAGATTTTTTCTAAATAGGCGGAGAGTCCAATTGCCATAGCATCCCCAAAATCATGAACGGCGTCAGCAAGGACGGCTGATGATTGGAAAAGGACGCCAAAGATGGCTTCAAGAATGGCGAAGGATAGGTTGAGAATGAAAGCGATAAAGGTAGTTTTAGAACTATTTTTCATAATGGCCTTTCTATCTGGTTGCTTCTAAAAGATGGATGAGTTGACTTTGTTCGCTCGCAGTCAGTCCACGATAGGCTCCGTAGGGAAGCTGATGGTCTAATTGGAAGGGACCAAATTGGATTCGTTTGAGGCTAACGACTTTGACCCCAACGGCTAAGAACATTTTTTTGACTTGATGGAATTTACCTTCGGCTAGACTGATGAGGGCTTGGCTCTGGTTAGGGGCTGTCTTTTGAATGGTCAGTTTAGCGGGTAAACATTGATAGCCGTCTTCAAAGATAATACCTGTCTCAAAGAGTTCGGGTAGATTGGGGTGTAGGGGACCGTTGACCAGAACTTGGTAAGTTTTGGTGACGTGGGCATCTGGGTGCAGTAGCTGGTAGCCTAGCGGTCCATTATCAGTAATGAGGAGGAGTCCAGAGGTATCTCGGTCTAGGCGACCGACAGCGTAGAGATTTGGATTCCGGTCAGCGCTTGTTAAGGAATCAAAAACGGTCGCATGGCGTGTATCTTGATTGGCAGTCACGACGCCTCTTGGTTTGTGAAGGAGCCAATAGTGATGTTTCGTTTTTGGGGCTGGCTTTCCTTCAATTAGGACTTCTTGAAGATCGGTATCGACATTTTGAGCGAGGGATTGTACGGGTTTTCCATCGACTAGGATTTGCCGTTTGGCTAGGGCTCGCTTGATATTTTTTCGGCTATAACGATTGGCCAATAGTTGATCGATTCTCATGCCTCCATTGTAACAAATTTTCTGTAAAGGGAAGCGTTTTTTCAAGTTTCTGTTCTTGCTTGTATTTTTTAGATTTGGTACACTGGGATAGTTTTAGGAAGGAGATAAAATGTCTATTATTTCACAAATTTTATTAGTCTTGTCTGCAGCTTTGTTTTTCTTTATTTTCTATTTGGAAACCTTGGCTACGACTTCCGATAAAACGAGCCAGACCTTTGGAATGAGTAAGGCAGATCTCGAATCTAAGTCTTTGAATGTTTTGATGAAAAATCAAGGGGTCTACAATGGTTTTATTGGATTAGGTCTACTGTATGCGGCTTTCTTCAGTGCCAATGGAAAAGAAGTAGCGCTTGTATTTTTAATCAATATCTTGGTAGTAGCCCTTTACGGTGGTTTCTCCAGTAATAAATCCATCATCTTGAAGCAAGGTGGTCTTCCATTTTTGACCTTGCTTAGCTTGATTTTACTCTAAATGAGGCTAGGCAAAAAGTCTTAAAAATCGAAAACAGCTTAGAATTACGTCATTAGCAACGTTGATTCTAAGCTGTTTTATCTATTCACACTTTAAGCGAAGTCAAAAATTGTTCGTTTTTGCTAGGCTTATTTAGTTTCATAGCCAATAAGAATTCCGCCTTCTTCAGCATAGAAACTACAAATTCCAGAAGTTGGGAGAATGTGGATATCTGCTTGAGGGTATTCAGACCGAATGAGTTTGCTTAAATCTTGGCAGAAATCAGGGTTATTCCGGTGAGACATATGGATACGTCCGCCCTTGTAGCCTGCTTTTGTCATTTCTGACCAGGTGGTAGAGACGGCTTTTTTATTTCCACGCGCCTTTTGGAGTAGTTCAAGTTCCCCTTTGTTGCTGGCTTGACCGACCATACGGATATTGAGGAGGCCAACGACTTTTCCGATAATCTTATTCAAACGGCCGTTCTTGACCAGGTTATCTACTTTTTCTAGTATAAAAATCAATTTGCTTTGTTTTTGATAGTTTTCGATAGCCGCGACAATCTCAGGATAAGTCAGGCCTTGCTTGATGTATTCATTGAGTTGGTAGACCAAGAGGTCCATTTCTCCACCTGCTGAAAGACTATCAATAATATGAATTTTAGCATCTGGATGACTCTCTAGATAGATTTCACGCGCTAAGCGTGCAGCGTTGTTACTACCCGATAAAGCTCCTGTAATGGTGACTACAAAAATAGCCTCGGCATCTCCAAAAGCTTGTAGGTATTGATCTGGACTTGGACAAGCTGATTTGGAAGCTTGCTCGCTTGCATACATGACTTCCATCATAAAATCAATATCTAGATTCTCTTTATCGGTAAATGTTTTATCTCCTACCTGCACATACATAGGCACGGATTCAAAGCTTGTCTGTGGAGCAAGCTGCTCCAATTGACGATAATTAGATGCAGAATCTGCAATAATTTTCCATTTCACAATAGGATTCTCCTTTTTAAAAATGAACACTTTTAAGTTTTATGTCTTATTTATAGTATAGCACACTTTTGCGAAAAATCCAAAGAAAAAGCGAATATGCTATAATTGACTAGTATTTAGGAGGAAAGGTTATGTCACATCAACGATTAGCTTGGGATGAATACTTTGCTGCTCAAGCTTTATTAATTTCGAACCGCTCGACTTGTCAGCGAGCTCAGGTAGGGGCTGTATTGGTTCATGATAATAAGGTGGTCTCTACAGGCTATAATGGCTCTATTTCAGGAACAGAACATTGTATCGACCAAGGGTGTCTCATTGTCGAAGGCCATTGTGTCCGTACTTTACATGCGGAGGTCAATGCTATTTTGCAGGGTGCGGAGCGCGGAATACCACGGGAGTTTACAGCTTATGTGACTCATTTTCCTTGTCTTCACTGCTCGAAGCAGTTGATGCAGGTTGGTTGTTCTCGTGTTGTCTATATTCACGATTATCGAATAGATGCCTATGCACAAGAACTATATCAGCAAAAGGGAGTGACCTTGTTACAGATTCCACTTGAACAGGTACAAAAAGCAGTTCAAGAAAGTAGTTTCTTTCAATAACCCCACGACAAACGCATGAAAGATTCTAGTAGATTTATTCCCTACTAGAATCTTTTTAAATTAGTACCCTTAAAAATTTATCGAATACCATACTCAAATGGAACTTCTTTCGTCTCATACTCATATC
>NZ_JBTGGE020000067.1:0-7155 GCF_054331515.2 Streptococcus sp. 10F2
GCTTATCCCGATGATTACATTATTTTAGTCATGGACAATGCAGTTTGGCATAAATCACAGACATTGAATATTCCTGAGAATATTGAATTTACATTTATTCCACCTTATACACCAGAGATGAATCCGATTGAACAAGTTTGGGCAGAAATTCGCAAATTAGGCTTTAAGAATAAGGTTTTTAAAACATTAAATGAGGTCATTGATAAACTTCAAGAAGTTATTCAAAGTCTATCATCCACTCAGTTAAGATCCATTGTTCATAGAGAATGGACTTCTGCTATTTTTGATTTTAAATGAGTATAAAACAACATTAAAAGGACTGAGCCCTGTGCAATACAAGATTCAATCCTTTCAATAATTATTTCCAACTTTTAAAGATCAGTTCACAAGAAAAGGTTGAGACTAGATTTTTATGTCTAGCTGCATTATGAAACTAGATCAAATAATAATTTATACTTAGCAAGAATTTCCTTTAATTCAGATTTACTAAGTGATTCTTCTACTTTGATGACACCTCTCGCACGCAGATCCAATGCAATAGTCCGATCAAGCATAACCTTCCCTTTTACCTTTTCACTCGTTTTTAGTGTATGATAAGTCGGGTAGGTTCTAGTTGTAGTCGAGATAGGAGCTACAATTGTTAAGCCACTAAGCTCTGTCACCAAATCATGACTCAAGGCAATCGCAGGTCTACTATTTTTCTGCTCATGACCAAGACTTGGGTTAAAATTAACAAAGAAAATATCACCTTGTGTCACTACCATTCCACTTCTCCCCCTTGAGCTGGTCCCCAATCTAGTTCTCCCTGCCGAATACCATCATCTTCCCAATTAGCAAATAATTCATGAATCGTAGAAGGCTGTTGGTTCTCTGGTGTTAGAACAATTGATTGATCCTTAATCGAAATCGAAAATTTTTGATTTAAATCAATGTCTAAAGCTTTCAAAATACTAGATGGTATTCTCGTTGCCTTTGAATTTCCCCATTGAGAAAGAGTTGTATATTCTTGAATAGTCGGTTCCATAGCACACCTCCTCAATGAAAGTATATCCCAAGTATATCCTGTTGTCAAAAGAAAATTAAAAACCATCAGTATTTCTTACTCCCTCTAAAAGTTCCCTCATCTTCTTATTCGAAAAAGACAAGATTGACATTTATTCAATCTTGTCTTTTTTCATTATAAGCTTAGTTCCTTCAGGTATAAGAGGTCTGTTTGCACATCATCCCCCATCACAAAGTTATGCTGACCCACTTGATGGAAGCCGTTTTTCTGGTAAAATCCAAGAGCTGGTTTGTTATGCTCCCAGACACCCAACCAAATAGCGGTTTTTCCTAATTCTCGAGCCTGTTCTAGGGCAAAATTCATGAATTCTTGCCCCAAACCGCGACCCTTGTAATCTGGGTGAATATAAATCCGCTCAATCTCCATACTATTGTCATGAATGGATTCCGTCTGAGCACTTCCAATGTTGAGACGAAGATAGCCTAGCAGCTTCTCGCCCTCTTGATAGAAATAGTAGGCCACTTCTGGATCCTGCAGCTCTTTCTCTAGCCGTGGAAGAGCATAGGCCGTATCTAGATGCTCTTGCAAATTTTCTTCAGAAGTTGTCCCTTGAAAAGTATCTCGATAAGTAAGACAACTCAGTTCTCGGAGAATCGCAGCCTCCTCGAGTATCACTGGTCGAATCATCTATTATCCTTTCTTAATGTTGAATGTCCATTTTTAGCTTCCCAGCCTTAACCCCAACCTTCATCGTGGAACCTGGTTTCAAATCCCCAGCTAGAAGATACTCAGACAAGGGATCTTCCACCAAAGTTTGAAGAGTTCGACGAAGGGGACGGGCTCCATTTTCTGGATCATAACCTTTTTGCGCCAAAAGTTTAAGAGCACTTGGCTGGAATTTCAAGGCCACATCCTTGGCTGCCAAAGCTGCAACCATCGGCTTAACCATTACTTTGACGATTTCTTGCATTTGTTCGGCCGTGAGGCTATGGAAGACAACCTTTTCATCAATACGATTCAAAAATTCAGGGCGGTAAGCCTTTTTCAATTCCTCAAACATTCGTTTTTCCATACTTTCATGGTCAAAGCGCAGGTCCCCTGCGCCAAAACCAACAACCTTGTCATCACGAAGAGCCGTCGCACCTAAATTGGAGGTCATGATAATCAATGTATTGGAAAAATCAACCTTGCGGCCACGGCTATCCGTCAGAACTCCGTCATCTAGAACCTGCAAGAGCAAGTTGAAGATATCTGGATGAGCTTTCTCCACCTCATCAAAGAGGAGAACCGAGTAAGGACGATTCCGAACCTTCTCCGTCAACTCACCCCCCTCTTCATAACCAACATAGCCTGGAGGAGCTCCATTAAGACGACTCGCTGCAAACTTCTCCATATACTCACTCATGTCAAAACGAATAAGAGCTTCTTCATCATCAAAAAGCAATTCCGCCAAAGCCTTGGCCAACTCCGTTTTTCCGACACCCGTTGGACCTAAGAAAAGGAAGGAACCAATCGGACGTTTTCCGGTTTGTAGGCCTGAACGATTGCGTCGAATAGCACGACTAATAGCTGAGACAGCCTGGTCTTGCCCAATCACACGCTTGTGTAACTCTACTTCCAGATTCAAATACTTCTTGGCTTCCGTATTCGACAATTTTTGCACCGGAATGCCAGACAAGCGACTCAAGGTCTGCAATACATCCTCAGAGGTTACCCGGTGCTTGAAAACGACCGGTTTCTGGGCTTCTTTCACCAGTTTTTTAACCTTGCTAAATTCTTCATTCATCAAGGCTCTATCCAATTCCGTCAAACCATTTTTATCATATTCAGAAGTTCGCAAACTTCGATTTTGTACCGTTGCAGCTGCCTCATCCAACAAATCAATGGCTGAATCTGGCAAGCGTTTGGCAGTCAGGTAGCGCTTGGCAGTTTGAACAGCTGTTTTCAAGGCCTCATCCTCAATGGTGACCTGATGATGTTCCTCATAACGCGGCCGAAGTCCTTGTAAAATCGCAAGAGAATCCGATTCTTTCGGCTCTTCGATAATAACCTTAGCAAAACGACGAACCAAGGCTGCATCTTTTTCAATATGCTTCTGGTATTCCTCTTGTGTGGTCGCCCCAAGAGTACGAAGGTTTCCTCGTGCTAGGGCTGGTTTAAGAATATTAGCCGCATCCAAGGTCGAGTCAATTCCACTACCAGATCCAATAATCGTGTGGAGCTCATCGATAAAGAGAATGATATTCCCTTCCTTCTCGATATCATCAATAATATTGTTCATCCGCTCCTCAAAGTCCCCACGGAAACGAGTACCTGCAATAACATTCATCAAGTCCAATTCCATCACCCGCATATCTTGGAGGGCTACTGGAACTTGACCCGCCACAATCCGTTGGGCCAATCCCAAAGCTAGAGCGGTCTTACCAACCCCAGAATCTCCAACTAGCACAGGATTATTTTTAGTTTTCCGACTCAAGATGTGCACCATACGGTCAATCTCTTCCTCACGACCAACAACGGGGTCTAATTGACCTGCACGTGCTGCAGCAGTCAGATCACGACTATAGTCCTCTAAACCACCACTTTGAGTAGGAGGCATCCCCATCATATTAGCCATTTGTTGAGAAGTCGGCCGGCTACCACGGAAAAAAGTACGGATCGACTTAATCTCATCCTTGGACCAACCTGCACGTGCCTCAATATCCTTCCGCAAATCCTGAAGTTTTTTCGATTCTTCCTTGTCTTCTGGATCAAAGCCAGAAGCGTATAGAAGTTGAGTTGCTAGGGATTCTCTTTCTTTTAAAAGGACAAGAAAAATATGCTCCGTCCCCAATTCATCCTCACCTAAGTGCTGAGCCAACGCTTCCCCTCGTTCAAAAACCTTTTCCATCAAAGGGGAAAAAGGAAAAATGGTCATTTCCTTGCGTTCCCGATAAGGATAACCGACAATCTCCCCTGCCTTTTCTTCCAAAAGATCTAGATTAATCGGTGCATCTTTAAAGGCAGACCCTACAATACTATAAGGGTTTACTAAAAATCCGGTTAGAAGATGCCAAGTCTCTAAATGATCCCGACCATAATTATTAGCAAAAGCATGAGCCACTTCAAGGGTCTCAATCAATGCATTTGAATACTTCATTCTTATCCTCTTCTGTCAATTTCTTTAAGTAATTGTCGCATCATCTGGGTCCGTAGACGAGGGCCATCGGAGCCAAGGACACTATCCAAGGCAACCGCCAGCAGCCAAGTAGCTTCCCGTCTTTCCAAAATCCCTTCTTCGACTAGGAGCAGTAAGATATCTTCATAAACTTGCTCACTTAATTGGGAGGCCAATTTATCTTGGAGCTCCAATAACAGCTGGTGATGGTTGGAGTAAGAGATTCGGCCAATTCGAATATAGCCACCACCCCCACGCTTACTTTCAACAATGTAGCCCTTGCTTTCTGTAAACCGGGTCTTGATAACGTAATTAATCTGGCTTGGAACTACTTGAAAGAGTTCCGCTAATTCACTCCGCTTAAGTACCGCCATATCCATCTGCTCCAAAAGCTGTTTGATATGTTCTTCAATATTATCGGAGGTATTTCTTGCTACCATGGAAGTCCTTTCTAATTTGGTAAGCATTCCATCCTAGTAACTTGGTCTCCCAAAGTACTTATTCGTAAAAAAAAACGAAAAAATGAAATCTGACTATCTTTGACTTTTATTATATCCTAATTTCTGCAAGATTAAAAGGACTAAAAAAGGATGTTTAAATCAAAAGTTAAGATTAAACGTCACACTCTAGAACTAGCAATTACTTCCAATTTGAATAGGACTCAAATCTTCACCTTTTGGATTATAAGCATGGTTCCCAATAATAAAAAAGGCAGGGCTCTAATCCCCGCCTTCTTTTTGGAAACTCAATGAATTTCCAAAAAGCAACCATTATCTAAAAACTAGTCTTGACCAAGAGCAGCAGCCATAGTTGCAGCAACTTCTGATTCAAAGTCGTTTGAAGCTTTTTCGATACCATCTCCAACTTCAAAACGTGCGAATGCAACAACAGATGCATTTACTGAATCTAGGTAAGCTTCAACAGTTTTGCTGTCATCCATGATGTAGACTTGTGCAAGAAGTGTGTAAGCTTGGTCAACTTTCGTATTGTCAAGCATGAAGCGATCCATTTTACCTGGGATGATTTTATCCCAGATTTTTTCTGGCTTACCTTCAGCAGCCAATTCTGCTTTGATAGCTTCTTCTGCTTGTGCAATTACATCATCCGTCAATTGAGCTTTTGATCCATATTTCAAGAATGGAAGTGCTGGTTTGTTAACCATTGCACGACTTTCATTGTCTTGCTCGATAGCGTGGTTCAATTGTGCCAACTCATCTTTCACGAATTGCTCATCCAATTCTTTGTAAGAAAGAACAGTCGGTTTCATCGCAGCGATGTGCATAGATACTTGCTTAGCAAGTGCTTCATCACCACCGTCAATAACAGAGATAACACCAATACGGCCACCGTTATGTTGGTAAGCTCCAAATGCTTGTGCATCTGTTTTTTCCAACAAAGCAAAACGACGGAATGAAATTTTCTCTCCAATCGTTGCAGTTGCATTGACGTAAGCTGCTTCAAGTGTTTCACCTGAAGGCATTACCAAAGCAAGTGCAGCTTCGTTATCTGCTGGTTGACCTTCTGCAATCACTTTCGCAGTTTCGTTTACCAAGTTTACGAATTGTTCATTTTTCGCAACGAAGTCTGTTTCTGCGTTCACTTCAACAACTGCAGCAACGTTACCGTTTACGTAAACACCTGTCAAACCTTCTGCAGCGACACGGTCAGCTTTCTTAGCTGCTTTCGCCATACCTTTTTCACGAAGAAGTTCAATCGCTTTTTCGATATCACCCTCTACTTCAACCAAGGCTTTTTTGGCGTCCATGACACCAGCACCAGATTTTTCACGTAGTTCTTTAACAAGAGCGGCTGTAATATTGGCCATTTGAGCTTTCCTCCAAAATTTTTTTAAAAAAGGACAGGACGGAGGTCACTGCCCTTTGGGGTTACAAGATTATTCGTTTGATCCTTCAACAACTTCAACGATTTCTTCGATTGAATCTGCTTGTCCTGCTGCAGCTGCCATTTCAGCTTCAACAGAAGCAACGCTGTCTTCACCTTGACGACCTTCGATAACAGCATCAGCCATTTTCGCAGTGATCAATTTAACCGCACGGATAGCGTCATCGTTAGCAGGGATGATAACATCGATATCATCTGGATCAGTGTTTGTGTCGACCATCGCTACAACTGGGATACCCAATTTTTTAGCTTCTTTCACAGCGATTTGCTCTTTGTGTGGGTCAACGACATACATTACGTCAGGAATACGTGGCATATCTTCGATACCACCCAAGAATTTCTCAAGACGTGCACGTTGTTTGTTAAGAAGTGCAACTTCTTTCTTAGGAAGAACTTCGAAGACACCTTCTTCTTCCATACGTTTGATTTCTTTCAAACGAGCAACACGTTTTTGGATAGTTTCCCAGTTTGTAAGGGTTCCACCTAACCAACGGTGGTTGATGTAGTATTGACCAGCACGTTCTGCTTCTTCTTTAACAGCGTCAGCAGCTTGCTTTTTAGTACCAACAAACAAGATGATTGCATCTTCTGCAGCTGCATCACGCATAAAGTCGTAAGCTTGGTCTGCAAATTTAACTGTTTGTTGCAAGTCAATAACGTGGATTCCGTTACGCTCTGTAAAGATGTACTTAGCCATCTTAGGATTCCAGCGACGAGTTTGGTGACCAAAGTGTACACCAGCCTCAAGAAGTTGTTTCATTGAAATTACTGCCATGAGTATTTCTCCTTTAAAATGTTTTTTCCTCTTTTGAATTTCAACTTGCAGAACGACCCGAAGGCAACCCCTCCCACAATTCATTCAAAATGAGTATTTGTTGCACAGCAACTCCTTTATTATAAAGAATTTCTTTGTAAATTACAAGAGAAATATTCGCTATTTAGCACGATAAAGAATTCCTTTTTCAAATTGAAAGTTCTAAAATGAAGTTAGCCACCCCACCTTATTAGAAATTTAAGTACTTTAACTTTTTGATGTCGATTCCTTATTTCATTTGATAGCAGGTTTGGAGCTGTTAGGCTAACTAGCCAAGGC
>NZ_JBTGGE020000068.1:0-6981 GCF_054331515.2 Streptococcus sp. 10F2
AGCGATTCTCGATTCTTACAAGCAGCTTGGCAAAATCGAAGATTGCTTTAGGGTAACGAAGACCGAATTGGAGAGTCGACCGGTTTATGTCTGGACAGAGGAACACATAGAAGCCCACTTCTTAACTTGCTTTATAGCTCTCATCTTTATTCGGCTTCTTCAATACAGAATAGACTGGGCAATGAGTCCAGAAAAAATGATCCGAGCTTTAAATAGCGCCAAAGCAACTCGTCTACAAGATGATTACTACAGACTCCAAGAAAGCTCAGACATGCAGGAGTTAAATAAACTACTTGGACTTGATTGGACAAAGGGAGTTGTGAAGTTCGAAGAATTACGAAATTATGCTAGAGGTTCATATACAACAAGAAAATAATTAGAAAAGATAGCCGAACTCCTTGGTACACAAGGGTTTAGCTATCTTTTGTCTTTTTTAAAGTGATAAACTCGGGATTATACCGTAAATACAGTTACATTCCAAATAAGGCAGAAAAACCAGGCTTTTTAGACCTGGTTTTCTAGAGATTTTAGAAATTACGACTGGAACGGTTATAGCCATATTGCTCCACAAAGTCTTGACGGAATTCCAAGAGATTGTCATCCAGAATCGCCTGACGGACTTTCCGCATCAAATCAATCAGGAAGTAAAGATTGTGATAACTCGTCAAGCGCATACCAAATGTCTCATCTGCTTTCAGAAGATGACGTAAGTAAGCACGACTATAATTCTGACAGGTGTAACAATCACAGTTTGGATCTAGCGGACCAAAGTCTTCTGCATATTGAGCGTTTTTCACCACTAAGCGTCCTTGGCTCGTCATACACGTTCCGTTGCGTGCAATGCGTGTTGGCAAGACACAGTCAAACATATCAATACCACGAATCACTCCATCAATCAAGCTATCGGGTGCTCCAACTCCCATTAAGTAGCGTGGTTTATTTTCGGGTAAAAGGGGAGTGGTAAAGTCCAGCACCGCGTTCATTTCCTCATGCGTCTCGCCAACCGCTAAGCCGCCCACGGAGTAACCTGGGAAATCCATAGCCACCAAGTCTGCCGCAGACTGACGGCGAAGGTCTTCAAAGCCAGCTCCCTGAACGATTCCAAACAAGCCTTGGCGATCCGGGTTTTTGTGGGCTTTCAATCCCCGCTCCGCCCAACGACTCGTCCGCTCAATAGATTTTTTGACATAGTCATAAGGTTGATAGAACTGAGGACACTCATCAAAACTCATCATGATGTCAGAGCCTAGATTGTTCTGAATCGAAATGGCTTTTTCTGGGGATAGGAACATCTTAGCCCCATTCAGGTGATTCTTGAAGGTAACCCCTTCTTCTGTGATATTCCGGGAATCTGCCAAGGAATAAACCTGGAAACCGCCAGAATCCGTCAAAATTGGCTGATCCCAGTTCATGAACTTGTGCAAGCCACCAGCTCTAGCAATCAACTCATCCCCTGGACGCAGCCACAAATGATAGGTGTTGGACAGGATAATGCCAGAACCCATCTCTTTCAACTCTTCTGGTGACATTGTTTTTACAGTCGCCAAGGTTCCGACCGGCATAAACATCGGTGTCGGGAAAGTCCCGTGTGGGGTCACAATTTCCCCTAACCGGGCTCCCGTATGCTTCTCTTTTTTAATCAGACGATACTGAATTGGTGAATCTTTCATCTTTTCTCCTTCCCTAGGAAAAACAGTCCTAGTTGCTGCCCCTATTGTAGCAAAAAAGAGCTAGGCTTGTCAGTAACGTATCTTCGGCTGAAATTGTCTGAAAATTAAAATCGTGCAACTTTTTTTAGATACATCTAATTTCTTGACTTTATTATTTAGAATAATTATAATTAAGGCAGAAACTAAGAAAAAGGAGATCCCTATGACAAATACAACTAAAATCTTGAACCAAGCCGTTGCCGATCTTTACACAGCCCGTATTGCCCTTCATCAAGTGCACTGGTATATGCGTGGTACTGGTTTTATGGAATGGCATCCAAAAGTAGACCGTTACATGGATGGTCTTGCTGAGGTCCTAGATGAACTCAGCGAACGTCTCATCACCATTGGTGGAAAACCTTACTCAACTCTAACTGAATTCCTTCAACATTCCAATATTGAAGAAGTCCCAGGTGAGTTTAAATCTGTTGAAGCCAGTCTCAAACGAGTTATTGATATCTTCAACTACCTTGTAGGACTTTTCGAAGAAGGAATGGAAATCGCTGATGAAGAGGGAGACAATGTTACCAATAGTCTCTTTGAAGATGCGAAAGGAAATCTCGAAAAAGATATCTGGATGCTTTCAGCAGAACTAGGCTTAGCTCCACAATTACAGCGTGAAAAAACAACAACTGCTTTGAAAGAAGCTTAATAGACAAGACCGTCCTCGAATCGAGGGCGGTTTTTCCTATGGAAATCAGTCAATAGCAATCAAATAAACTCTAGTAACAATCAGACTAAGCAAGGCAGGTAAAACCAAGACCTCTACTGACACGAATCAAGCCCTTTGACACCAAGATAAAGCTGAACAACTAGCCAGCTATATGATAAAGTTCGGCAATAAAATGGGACAACCAAGCTACAGATCCTATGCTCCAGGGGATGACGACGACTTTTTTGGTGCCATGAGCTTAACGGAGTAAGATCGAATCGTAGTCGGAGAATGGGCTGCGGATGGAGCTGAACTCACAAACGAAAGGAAGGTTACAGTAGCCTTCTCCAATAACGGGCTTGGAACTGCCGACTACAATATCGTAGCTAGCTACGGTGTTATTCACAAAGGTTTCCCTAGCTTCTATCACTTTACGATTCACGAAGGAAAAGCAGTCGTGCTGGTGTCTCATCAAAACCAAGGTAAGCCTGAGCGATTATACTACATGAATCCAACAAACAATACTGAATTGAGAGAAATGTTTGCAGCGATTGTAAATGGAATATAATTAGTAGTAACTATTTCTATTTAAAAAATTCTCCAACTTCATCCTCACTTAACTGACCATTAGCTCAAAAAAAGAACTCCACAGATTAGGGACAAAATCCTCTTATCTATGGAATTCTTTTTTCATTTAATAACTACTAGATTTCACAAGCCAAATTGATAGTTTCCTCTACCAACATCTGGTGGTCCACCTTGATACAACGGTCCATCACGACAGTCACAATCCCTGCTTGATTCAAGATATCCAAGGCCTCCTGACTGAAAAGCCCTTGCTGGGCCCAGAATACTTTTGCCTGAGCTTTTACAGAATCCTCTGCAACTGCCGGCAAAAATTCACTCCGACGAAAAACATTTACAATATCCACCGGAAAGGGAATACTGGATACAGTCGGATAGACTTGCTCTCCAAGAATTAATTGATCAATGGCACGAGGGTTGACAGGAATGACACGATATCCCTCTTTTTGAAGATAGCCAGCCACTCGATGACTGATGGCATCTTCTCGAGGAGAAAGTCCTACCACCGCAATGGTCTGACTTTCTTCTAGTATTTTTTTAAGGGCGGAAGGATCTGTTACAAGCATCTTAAGACCTCCGGATTTTTTCTAAGGGACGTCCCTTAGCCAATTCATCTACTAACTTATCTGTTATGCGAATCTGCTTCATCAAGGGATCTGTCAGTTCTTGAATTTTAACACCACAAATAGTTCCTGTGACAGCACTTGCAGCTGGATTCCAAGCAGGACTTTCCCGATAAAAATCCGCTACTGTTCGGATATCGGAAACCTCCTGAAGCTGTTGAGGACTATAGCCTGTTAGCCAACTTAAGATGTTATCCAATTCATCCTGACTGCGTTCTTTTCGTTGAACCTTATTCAGATATGCCTGGTAAATACTAGTCCAAGTCATCTGATCAATGGTTTTTCTAGCCACATCGATACCTCCGTAATCTTTGCACGCCAAAGCTCTCTATACCATCTTGAGAAAGAATCCGTACGGATCTTCTTTCAGAAAACTATAATAAGAACAACTAATGTCCTAAGGAAGTCTCGTCCTCAAAAGATTTCCCTTATCTTTTTATCACTTGGCTTCATACCAAGTTGCTCCAGTACTGCCGTCTGCAACAAGTGGAACAGCTAGTTGGATAGCTGTTTCCATGACTTCTTTCAAGAGATCGGAAACAGCTTGGACTTCTGACTCTGGAACCTCAAGGACAATCTCATCATGCACTTGTAATAACATGCGACTGGCATAGTTTCCTTCCATCAAAGCCCGATCTAGATTGATCATGGCGATTTTAAGGATATCCGCAGCAGATCCCTGGATTGGGGAATTAATGGCTGTTCGTTCTGCAAAAGAGCGTACTTGGAAATTTCGAGCATGAATATCTGGCAAAGCCCGACGGCGATGGAAGATCGTTTCCACATAACCTTGATCACGCGCCTCACGAACAATACGATCCATGTAGTTCTTAATTCCAGGATACCGCTCAAAATAGGTTTCAATGTACTCCTTGGCTTCAGGACGCGTAATCCCAAGATTATTGGCAAGTCCGAAATCTGAAATGCCATACACAACACCAAAGTTAACCGCCTTGGCATTGCGACGATCCAAGTCAGTCACCTCTTCTGCTGAAGCACGCCCAAAGACCCGCATAGCTGTGGAAGTATGGATATCCAATCCATTCTTAAAGGCCTGAATCAAATGCTCATCCTGAGAAATATGCGCTAGGACTCGTAATTCAATCTGAGAATAATCCGAGCTTACCAAGACAGCATCGTCAAAGGAAGGAACAAAAGCCTTTCGAATCAAACGTCCCTGCTCCAAACGAATCGGGATATTTTGTAGGTTGGGATCCGTACTAGATAGACGTCCTGTTTGGGTCAAATCCTGAACATAGCGCGTATGGATCTTGCCATCCTCTAAGATGGAATCCTGCAAGCCCACAACATAGGTCGATTGCAACTTGGTAATCTGACGGTAATCCAAAATCTTAGCCACAATCGGTGCAATCGGTGCTAACCGTTCCAAGACATCAACCGCAGTCGAATAGCCAGTCTTGGTTTTCTTGGTGTACTCCAAAGGCAAGCCCATCTTCTCAAAGAGAATCACCCCCAACTGCTTAGGCGAATTGATATTGAATTCCTCACCCGCCAAGTCGTAGATTTCCTGCGTCAAGCCCTCAATAACCGCCTGATTCTCAACCTGCATCTCTTCTAATGTTTCACGTTGAACCTTGATTCCTGCCAATTCCATTTTGGCCAAAACCTTGGCTAGTGGCTGCTCCATGTCTACCAAGAGAGTCCATTGCTCCTGCTCCACCAATTGGCTTTGAAGAGACTCCTGTGTATCCACCAAAACGGCTAGTTTATCAGCCAGGTGCTGGAAGAAGACTTCCTCCTCTGGAATAGCCCGTTTGACACCCTTACCGTAAATCACCTCATCCTCTACCAAAGGACGACTGCCATATAAACGCGCAATAGTCGAAATCTGATTGTCTTCAACCGTGGACAAGAGGTATTTGGCCAAACGACTGTCAAAGGCTGGTAAAGGCAAGTCCAGACCATACCGGTCTAATAAAACCTGAACCTTCTTAAAGTCATAAACATATAAAGGAGTCTGCCGCAAGAAGTCTTGAAACACAGGATTTTCCAAAACAACTGGAGACTGACCAACATAAATCTGATCTTTAGTGCCCCAAACCACACCTTGGATTGGCTCTGTATGGTAATTTTCTCCCAATAACTCGAGGTGCAAGAAGGTTTGTTCTTCAAACATTTCAGGCCTTGGCTCTGCCACCACCTGGTAAGGAGCATGCTCCACCGGTTTTGAAGCTCCAGCAGATTGCTCTAACTGCTGCTTCAATTGTAGGAAGCCCATATCCTCATAAAATTGTCCCAGAGCTGGCACATCCGGACCTTGGTAAACCAGATCTTTCAAGCCAATCGCAATTGGTGATTGGGTATTAATAGTCGCCAAGGTCTTAGATAGGAAGGCCTGTTCGCGGTCATTGATTAGGTTCTCCTTCATTTTGGACTGCTTCATTCCGTCCAAGTTTTCATAGATTCCCTCAAGTGATCCGTACTCTGCCAAGAGCTTGAGACCTGTCTTTTCCCCAATCTTGGTCACCCCCGGAATATTATCAGACTTATCCCCCATTAAGGCCTTTAAATCAATGAACTGGGCAGGAGTAATCCCCATTTTTTCCATCAAATAGTCTGGGGTGTAGGCTTCAAATTCCGCTACTCCTTTTTTCGAAATCTCAACAACCGTATTGGTATCGGTCAACTGAATCAAATCCTTATCACCCGAAACAATGGTGACCTCAAAATTAGCACCCTCAGCTAATTTATCCAAAGTACCGATAATGTCATCCGCCTCATAATTCTCCAGCTCATAATGGCGAATCCCTTGAGCCTCCAGCAACTGCCGAATGAAAGGAAACTGCTCCCGAAACTCATCCGGTGTCTTGGCCCGACCACCCTTATAATCCGCAAACATCTCTGTCCGGAAAGTCGTCTTGCCCGCATCAAAAGCCACCAAAACATGAGTCGGCTGCACCCGCTCCAAGAGATGCGACAACATCAACTGAAAACCGTAAATCGCATTGGTATGCAAACCAGACGGCGACTTAAACCGATCCAACTGCTGATAAAGGGCAAAAAAAGCCCGAAAGGCCACAGAAGACCCATCAATGAGTAGTAATTTTTTCTTATTTTCCATAAGACAATTATAGCACAGACCTAGAGGAAGCAAGGAATTGGGGTAATTGAAAAAAACAGTACATAAAGCCCAAAACCGTTGGTAGTAATCTGAAATATTACAGAAAATAATTTATTAAAAATGTTTATTTATATTGTTTGTATGTCGTCAACGGTTTTGTTAAAATCCCGAGTTTATCAGTTTAAAAAAGATAAAGGATAGCTGCCCCCTTGCGTACCAAGGGATTCGGCCATCCTTTTCGATTATTTTCTTGTAGTGTATGAATGCTTTGCGTAGTTTTTTAGATCTTCATGTTTCACAAACCCACGATTCCATTCAATACCGAGTAGT
>NZ_JBTGGE020000069.1:0-6899 GCF_054331515.2 Streptococcus sp. 10F2
TCGCTATCCCTTCCTCTCCCCGCTACCTCACGATAGTCAGGCTTGGGAGTCGCTATTGGGTTCACCGGTAGCAGGTGCCCACAGAGGACTTACACCTCAGATGTACGACATGCCCGTCGTACTAGTAAAAAGTCTAGTTCTATGTCAAATAGAACTAGACTTTCGAAGTCCTCTCAATTCCCAACCCTAGAGCTTAGTTGGTCATGAGTCGTATTAATGAAGAGAATCTACGGCTCCTGATTACCCAAGATAATCAAAGGCAATCCGCTCACTGCCATCTTCCAACCAGATTAGACCACATTTCTCAAAACCATATTTTTTTAAAATCACCTGCATTCCCTGATTATCTCGATGAGTATCAATCCGCAGATAAGCATACCGTTGCCGGCAAAAATCGAAACAGGTTTTGGCAATATTCTTGGTACGACCATTTGAAGCTAAACGATGAATAACCCCATAATCATCCTCACAACGAAAACGTCCTTCAATGATGGCATAGGTCGGATCAGGACCTGGCATCAAGGCAAAGACCCCAGCAATTTCTCCAGCTACAACACAGACATACAAATGCTCCCTATCAATATCAGAGGCAAGCAAGGAATAACTAGGATATCCGTTACTCCACTGACTAGGATTCCCTGTTTCTTCCATAAATCGACGAGCCGTCTGATAAATATCCATAATCTGCTTTAAGTCACCTTCAGTGGCTTTTCGAATCAACATCTCTACACACCGCCTCTTACCTATTCTTTTAATACGAAAGGAGTAACCACTATAATCTCTTACAACACTAGCTTCAGCAGTAAACTCCGCTCAATTCCTAAGAATTCTTCTTTTCAACTCGCAACTGATGTTCCTTGTCTGCCAGAAAAGCCTCCATTTCTGTAACCATATCCACATCCAACCGCTCTGCCAATTCTAACAACCACCAAATATTCTCGGCTAATTTACTCTCAAGTTTGTAGGGTGTCTCATCATAATACCTTCCCTGTCTCGTCATCACTAATCGCTGTAAATTGCCAATATCATTTGACAGAGCTAATAAGTCTTCCTCAATCGACCAGCGAGATCCGTGATTAGCCTCCTCCAATTTGTGATAGGCTTCCCGGATTGCAGTGCTTCGTTCAATTATTTCCTTCATATAATACTCCTTTGTCAGTCCTTCAGTAAATTCTTAAAAATCTGTGACTATTGAAATAGAATCATTCTCGCAACCAGCATCTGAACTTCTTCGTTCCCACCCAACTACTAACTGCTTTCATATCGCCTTGCTTAATGATTCTTTTCCTTTGCCAAGATTTCCATATAATCAAGTCCCCATTTCTCAACTTGGTCCAAAACTCCTTGAAAACTGTGACCAATCTCGGTTAAACTATACTCTACTCTCGGAGGTACTTCTGGATAGACTTTACGATGAACCAGTTTATCCTTTTCAAGTTGCCTTAAATGGCGAGTCAAAATACTTTGGGTCACGCCGGGAATGTTTCGTTGCAACTCATTAAAGCGTTTAGTCCCTGTACTCAACTGATAAAGAATAACCAAAGCCCATTTACCAGTTAAGACTTTTTGAGTCGTCGCAAAAGGACAAATCCCATATTCACTAACTTTAGTTGTCATTTTTTCTCCTTATTTTCCAGCAATAGTATCAGATTTGCTACTAAGCTTTATAAAAAAACGTACTTGTTGGTTTGACAGTCTGATTATACAATAGATTTGTAATCAAATAAAGGAGAAAACTAATGTCTAAAAATCTAGAAATTTTCAACCGTTACAATGAAGCTCTTATCGCCGGTGACTTTCCTGCCGTATTTGATACGATGGCAGATGACATCATTTGGCACCAGCCTGGAAATCATACGATTTCTGGAACTGTTGTAGGGAAAGAAAAGCTTGGGGTTCACCTAGCCACATTTGGTCAAAAAACAAACGGTACTTTCAAGGTTCTCACTAATTGGGTATCTGATAACAAGGATTTAGTTGCCGCTCATGTAACTTTCCTAGGGACACGTCCCGATGGAGTCGAACTGAATATGAGTGGAATTGACCTGTTCCGTATCGAAAACGGTAAAATCCAAGAAGTCTGGCTTTTCTCATCCGACCAAGGCACTGAAGATGCATTTTGGGGATAATCTGAAAAAACTTGCGAGATGTTCGCAAGTTTTTTTCAGACTCACTCAATCCTTTGCCAGACCCTCAAGAATGGAAACATGGGGTATCTGGCTCACTAAGTTGGTTGGCATAAGTAATTTTGAATGAGCCATCCCTCCGCCTACAATAATATTGTCCTGTTGCAAAATCTGGCTATCCACTAGAATAGACCTACTCTCAGGAAGACCAATGGGACCCATTCCTCCAAATTCCATCCCAGTTTGTTCCAAAACAGTCTCAAGTGAGGCAAATCCTACCTTCGAAACATCTAGTGGACATTTGACCGTCGCATTCGTATTCGCTTTTGTCATAGGGAACTAAAAGAGCTGCATATTTTTTCTCTTCTCCACGTTCCCCCTCGACAACCAGGCAGTTGACTTCTGTTTCAGTCAGAATTTCAAACTGAGGATACTAGCTGAGACCTAGTGCAAATTCAGGGTCAATTTCAAGAACTTTAATTTCTTCTGTAGCCCCTAATTTCTCAATTCCTTCCCAAACAGTAGGTGCAATGTCTCACCAATTTAATCATTCAAAGAAAGAGTTGCAGTTTCCCTATCTAGAATATGAGAAACTGCTTGACCTCCCAAATATTGTTGAGCTTTTTCAACAATAAACTGGAGGGCAGCTTCCAAAGCTTCCTCTCGACTTGTATCCAATAACTCAATCACTAAGAAGGCATTTTGAGTATCTTCCGTAATCATGGTCCGCTGACCATCTCGCCAGTTCAGACAACGGCAGACTGCTCCTGCATCATCCTTGTAACACAATTCTCCAGGTAAGGTAGGAGTATTTTCATCACTACCAATGAGGTAAAACTCATCACCACCTTCTGTGAGTGTCAACTGTAAATCACCTTGAAAGCTGTCTAAGTCTTCTGCTCCACAAGGCAGAGCAAAACGTAGACTGGCTGCATTATAGATATCAACGAGTGGGAGAATACTTCCTACTGGTTTACCGCTTTTAGCTCGTTTAAAAAGGGCTTCAATACTGGAACGAGCACCTTTTTTAGTCTTGAATGCTTGAAAAGCTTGCCGATAGACTTGGATCACAGAATTGTCGGCAAAAGGTTCCTCTTCAACAAAAGTTTTTGCCAATTCATTGCTTTCCTCCAACAGATTTTGGAGTTCTACTGGAGATTCCGCCAACTTTTGATACCCTTTCAAAAGCACTACCCCAATTTTTCCATTTGGAAAAAGATTCCAGAAAGATTCATCAACGATAAAATAGGCCATGTTTGGCTCCTTTCCTTGCCCCTTGAATGAAAAAAACAGCACTCTAAAAGTATCTTCTAAGACCTAACGATACTTTCAAGTGCTGCTCACCCGGTGGCGATTATTATTTTATTTTTTTCAAGTATAACAAAAAAGAAAACTCTTGTCTATTCTCCTAAAAATTCTTCTAGGGCTGGTAGAGCCGTATTATTAAAGCTATCATCAATCCAGTGGCCCCCTCCTTCTACAGTGACCAATTGTGAATCTGAAAAAAGCTTTAAAGCTTGTAAGCTGTAATCATAGGGAACTACTTCATCAGCTGTTCCGTGAATCAGCATAACCGGAGCTTTCACTCTTTTCATTTCCGTCTCGATATCGATTGACAGAGCATCTTTGAGATAGATGGAGCCAAGTTGAGCATTGCGGTGAGTAATCACTTCTGGAAGATCATCGACCGATTTTACCCCTAAACGAGCATAAGTTTGCGCTACGTCATCAAAGAGAACAAAGGCTGGGAACACTAAGGCAAGTTTATGAATCCGCTCTGGATTATCTGCTGCATACAGAGTTGACACAACTCCACCTTGGCTAGCCCCTAGTAAAGTAACCTGATCCCCTGTTACAAACTTTTCCTTAGATAGCTGGTTAATGACAGCTTCCAAATCAGCTTTCTCAGTCAGAACTGACATATGCAGCATATCCGTCCCCCCACTTTTCGACGCTTGGCTACCGCCATAAAAATCAAAACGGTAGACTACATAGCCTTGGCGTGCTAGATTCTCAGCATAATCAGCATAATTCTCTAAGGTGTTGTTAAATCCATGGGCAATGATTAAAAGTGGACGCTTCTCATTTTTATAATTAGCATCCGCTGTCAGAACCCCAACTAATTCGATATCATCTCGCCGAACACGATAGTCTTCCTCTATAAGATTACTGGACTCTTGCAAAGAAATCGCCTCTTTTTGAACCTCTGTAGCCATATTTGGTGTCGCCTCACTATCATAATTTTTTCGCATAAAAAACCAAAAACAGCTAAGTCCTAATAAAAGGATACTAAATACATAAATAGCTTTACGCATAATCCCCCTCCAATCAATCGGGCTCTTGACCATCGTGGGCCTGCCAGAGGCAAGAGCCTAAATCCAATGCACTAAAATGAGCCGTAAAACTTGAGTCTTCTGGCGAGCAAGCATAGATTCCCAAAGAAATCGGACCGTTCGCTTGATTGAGATGACAAATCCGCATTTGCTGAAAATTGATTCCATCAAGGGAATTCTCAATTCGAAAATCTTGCTTTCGACGGCTAAGTCGATAATACATGGATTGAGTCTTAGTAGGAATTTGCACCGTTGCCCAGTCAGAGAATCCCTGGTTCGTCACAACCGAACCTAGATGCTGAAAGGCTTGATTTTCATATTCAATTGATGCCTTGAGCCAGTTTTCAGAATCCAAATAAACAACGATACCGGCCTGGTCAAAACGCTGATGACTATCCGTCACATCAACCTTAACCGTGAAGGAAAAATAGTCCTCCTCTGTATCCATCAGCAACATCGGTGCATTATCATTCACAAAATGGTAATAGGTTTTCTGCCACAAATCTGTATGCGGCTGGGTTGTCACTGATAGCTCCTCTGGACCAAATTTAAATTCTTGTGGTCTATTGACCCAACGAAACTGTGAAATATCCATTTCGCATCAACCTTTCTTACTCTCAATCACTTTGATCACCTTGGCTGGATTGCCGGCTAAGACAACATTATCACCAAAGGACTTGGTAATTACTGCACCAGCTCCTGCGACAACGTTATCCCCCAGAGTCACACCTGGAAGAACCGTTACACCTCCACCAGCCCAGAAATTATCGCCAATCGTAATAGGGGCACCATACTCCAACCCAGCATTTCGCTCCTCTGGATCTAAGGGATGAAGTGGGGTTAGAAATTGGCAATTAGGGCCAATCATGGCATTTTTTCCAATTCTGATGGGGCAAACATCCAGCATCGTCAAATTCCAATTCGAATAAAAATTTTCACCCAAGTGGATATTGACCCCATAATCACAAACAAAACGTGGTTTAACAGATAGATTTTCTCCTGTAGAGCCAAACCATTCTTTTAAAATCTTAGCCCCTTGTTGCCGATCCTCTTCTTCATTAAAAGCCTTTTGATAGCTTCTGGAAGCCTGAACCAACTCCCTCAACTCAGCAGCAGCTGGGTTGTAGAGTTGACCCGCTATCATTTTTTCGAATTCAGACATAACCTTGCTCCTTCTTGGAAACTCTCCCCTTATTATAGCAGAATCTACTCCACAAGATTAGACCTTGAAAAGCCTGCTATTCTTCCGATATAATAAAGCTATAATAGCTACTTCCTTTGGTAGCGACAAAATATAAATAGGAGGGAATCTATGTCCATTCGTCTTGCAAAGCCAAATGACATCCCAGCTATCCTCAATCTTCTAGAGGAAATCTTAGCCGTCCATCACAAGGGACGACCTGATATTTTTAAAGCTAGCGGCAGTAAGTACAATCAAGAGCAATTAGCAGAAATTTTAGAAGATCCAAAACAGTTCTTATTTGTCTATGAACAAGACAATCAGATATTAGGGCATCTCTTCTGCCAAATTCAAGAAGCTCAAAGTAGCGTCCTTAACCCCATCAAAACACTCTTTATTGATGATCTCTGTGTCTCTCATACAGCCCGTGGCCAAGGGATTGGGGAAAAATTCATCGCCTTTGCAAAAGCCTATGCCAAAGAGCATGGTTGCTACAATTTAACCTTAGATGTCTGGGCAGATAACGATGGAGCTGTTCGTTTCTATGAACGCCTCGGATTCCAACCACAAAAAATACGCATGGAAGAAATTTTGTGAGGATCAAATGACCACTCTCTATGATTTTACAGTTCAATCTCAAAACCAAGAAGCTATATCCCTAAGTCAGTTCCAAGATCAGCTGGTCCTAGTAGTGAATACTGCAACCGGCTGTGGTTTAACTACACAATATCATGGCTTACAAACCCTCTACGACCGGTACAAAGACCAAGGATTTACCATTTTAGACTTTCCTTGTAACCAATTTCTTGGTCAAGCTTCAGGAAGTGATGAAGAAATCAATACCTTCTGTAGCCTCAACTACCAAACGACCTTTCCCCGTTTTTCCAAAATCAAGGTAAATGGCAAAACAGCAGATTCACTTTTTGTCTGGCTAAAAGAACAAGCATCCGGCCCGCTCGGCAAACGCATTGAATGGAACTTTACCAAGTTCCTTATCAACCGCCAAGGACAGGTGGTCGCACGTTTCTCCTCAAAAACAGATCCTTTAGCGATTGAAGAAGAACTTCTACGCCATCTTTAAAGTCTTTCAAATAAAATATACTCTTTTAGATTATAAACTGTATATGATATACTGTTTTTATGGCATACGGAATTGATTTTAGAAAACGTGTCCTTGAATATGTTAAAGAGGGACATACACGTAAAGAAACAGCAGCTTTATTTAATATTAGCATCAATACTTTATACAGTTGGGAAAAG
>NZ_JBTGGE020000070.1:0-6746 GCF_054331515.2 Streptococcus sp. 10F2
ATGAAATCATAACATCCATAAAAACGTCCTCCTAAGCTAATTATATGCTTAAGAGGACGCTTTTACGAATATTTATCGGTTACTGAAAATTTTCAATAGGGAGTTTTCTTCATGCGTTTGTCGTGCAATAACCCCAAATTCTTTTACATTCCTGCTGTCATATGATAGACTAAAAGGGTTAATTAGTCCCGAAAAGGTAGCGTGTCGCTAGTGCTTTGTAACTTTTTAACGAATCTCTATTAAAAGGGGGACACACATGTCTGAACGTAAATTATTTACCTCAGAATCGGTATCGGAGGGGCATCCAGATAAGATCGCAGATCAAATCTCAGATGCTATCTTAGATGCGATTCTTGAGCAGGATCCAGATGCTCACGTAGCAGCTGAAACAGCTGTTTACACAGGATCGGTCCATGTTTTTGGAGAGATTTCTACAACGGCTTATGTAGATATTAACCGTATTGTCCGAGATACCATTGCCAAGATTGGTTATACCAATACAGAATATGGTTTTTCTGCAGAGACTGTAGGAGTTCATCCATCTTTGGTGGAGCAGTCACCTGATATTGCTCAAGGAGTAGATGCTTCTTTAGAAACACGTCAAGGGAATGGAGAGGATCCATTAGATCAAATTGGTGCTGGAGACCAAGGGCTTATGTTTGGTTTTGCGGTCAATGAGACTCCTGAATTGATGCCACTTGCCATTTCTTTATCGCATAAGCTAGTGAAGCGTTTGGCGGATTTGCGCAAGTCGGGTCATGTCTCTTACCTTCGCCCAGATGCTAAAAGTCAGGTTACAGTAGAGTATGATGAATCCGGAAAACCTCATCGAGTAGACACAGTGGTGATTTCAACGCAGCATGATCCAGATGTTTCCTATGAGGAATTGACCCAGATGGTTAAAGAAGAGGTCATTGAGCAGGTTATTCCAGCTGCGTTATTGGATGCAGAAACCCGCTACTTCATTAATCCAACCGGTCGTTTTGTTATCGGTGGACCACAGGGTGACTCTGGCTTAACCGGTCGGAAGATTATAGTGGATACTTACGGAGGAGCAGCACGACATGGAGGTGGAGCTTTCTCTGGTAAAGATGCGACTAAGGTCGACCGTTCTGCTTCGTATGCTGCTCGCTATATTGCTAAAAATATAGTGGCTGCTGGTTTGGCAGATAAGGCCGAGGTGCAATTAGCCTATGCAATTGGTGTGGCTCAGCCAGTTTCGATTCGTATTGACACTTTTGGGACAGGTACCCAAGAAGAAGCTGCTTTGGAAGCAGCAGTGCGGGCTCATTTTGATCTCCGTCCAGCCGGGATTATTCAGATGTTGGATTTGAAGAAGCCAATCTATCAGCAAACAGCTGCTTATGGTCACATGGGGAGAGAAGATCTCGATTTACCGTGGGAACGATTAGATAAAGTAGACGCTTTGAAAGATTTTTTCAAGTAGTGATTGAATCAGGTATTTTCATCGATGGCTCATCAAATACAGGATTTGATGAGAGTGAGGTGGGAAAATGTGAGAGGCAGGGTCTTAAGATCCTGCTTCTTTTTTGTGAACAAAACTAAAATATATTAGTGTTTTGAGGTTCCCGACTCTAGCAAGCTCCACGGAAATGTGGTATAATCATGCCAAACCCTATGGTTTTATCAGTTTCAAGAAAGTATTGTTAAAAATGAAAAAAATTATCATTAATGGTGGGCGCCCTCTCAAGGGAGAGGTCGCTGTTTCGGGTGCCAAAAATAGTGTTGTGGCTTTGATTCCGGCAATTATTTTGTCAGATGATATTGTAACGCTTGACGGTGTCCCTGATATTTCGGATGTAGCAAGTTTGATTGATATCATGGAGGTCATGGGGGCAACCGTTAAACGAGATGGTGATAGTCTCGAAATTGATCCTTCTGGAGTTCAATCGATGCCGATGCCATATGGAAAAATCAACTCCCTACGAGCTTCCTATTATTTTTACGGTTCCTTATTGGGTCGTTTTGGGGAAGCAACGGTTGGTTTACCAGGCGGATGTGATTTAGGGCCTCGTCCTATTGATTTACATTTGAAAGCTTTTGAGGCTATGGGTGCACGGATGACTTATGAAGGAAATTCCATGCATTTAACAACAGATGGTCAAGGGGTTCATGGTGCTATGATTTACATGGACACTGTGTCTGTTGGGGCGACGATTAATACGATGTTGGCGGCTGTAAAAGCAAAAGGCAAGACGGTTATTGAAAATGCGGCACGTGAGCCTGAGATTATTGATGTAGCGACTCTGCTTAACAATATGGGAGCCCATGTTCGGGGAGCCGGAACAGATGTGATTACCATTGAAGGAGTTGAGCGTCTACACGGTACTCGTCATCAAGTCATTCCAGATCGGATTGAAGCGGGAACCTATATCGCCATGGCTGCGGCTATTGGAGAAGGGGTTAAGATTACCAATGTTCTTTACGAACACCTAGAAGGCTTTATTGCGAAGTTGGAGGAAATGGGTGTTCGGATGACGATCTCTGAAGATAGTGTCTTCGTGGAAAAACAGGATAATCTCAAAGCCATTAATATTAAAACAGCACCTTATCCAGGATTTGCCACTGATTTGCAACAACCAATCACTCCTTTACTGTTGAGAGCAGAGGGACGTGGTTTAATCATGGATACAATCTATGAAAAACGAGTCAATCATGTTCCAGAGTTAGCTCGAATGGGAGCTGGAATTACAACGGTCGGGAATCAAATTAGTTATGACGGTCCCAATCAGTTGCATGGTGCTCTAGTCAAAGCTACTGATTTACGGGCAGGTGCTGCCCTAGTCACAGCTGGTCTGATGGCCCAAGGGCAGACTGAAATTACAAATGTTGAATTTATCTTACGTGGTTATTCAAACATTATTGAAAAATTACGGAACTTGGGAGCCTCCATCGATCTTATTGATGACTAGTAACTAGGAGGAGTTGCGCAGCAGGCTCCTCTTTTATATTTGACAATAGAGGAGAGGTCATGACTATTTGGACCCATTTAGCTCAGCATTCCATTCTTCAGACATCTCGGCTTTATTTACGCCCGCCTTTAGTAACGGATTTGGAAAATTTTCACGCCATTGCCCATGATCCAGAAAATGTTCGTTATATTTTTCCAGCTCAAAAAGACATGGAAGAAAGTCTTCATTTATGGACCCATGCCTTTCTTAAAAAACCTCTTGGGACTTGGGTATTGGAAGATCCTCAAGAGCATCGATTGATTGGGGTTATTCGTTTGGAAAAAATTCAAGAGATAGCTTTGGAAGCTGAAGTTGGTTATTTCCTGGATAAAAGGTATTGGGGGCAAGGCTTGGTTGTTGAAGGACTGGAGGCCCTCTGTCAGATTTTGCTAGTTTCCCAAGGATTTAAAGCCCTAAGTCTTCAGGTACACTTGGAAAATATAGCCAGTCAACGGGTTGCAGAAAAAGCGGGTTTTAGCTTCCATCGGCAGTTTAAAGGTAGTGATCGCTATACCCGTAAAATGCGTGATTATGTAGAGTTCCGACGAAAGCGAGGGGACTGATGAGTAAACACCAAGAAGTTTTGGACTACTTGGAGTCCATGCCAATCGGACGGAAAGTCAGTGTGCGAAGTGTCGCAAACTTCTTAGGCATTAGCGAAGGAACGGCTTATCGTGCCATTAAAGAAGCCCAAGTTCGTGGATGGGTTGAGACTCGACCTCGGAGCGGTACAGTAAGGGTGTCCACTAAAGATGAAGGATTAACTCCCTTAACTTACGGTGAAATTGTTGAAGTTACCCAAGCCAAAGTGTTGGCGGGAGCAGACGGCTTGGACAAGGAGTTTTCGGCTTTTAGTATTGGGGCTATGTCCCGTCAAAACGTAGTGACTCATCTCAAGGATGGTGGATTGGTCATTGTAGGGGATAGAACCTCGGTTCAGGAATTAGCCTTGCACCATGATTGTGCTGTCCTAGTTACGGGGGGCTTTTCTGTAGCAGAGAAGATTTTAGATTTAGCCAATAGCCTCTCAATTCCTATCTTATCCAGTAGTGAGGACACCTATCAAGTTGCTAGTCAAATCTCTCAGGCTGTTTCCCAACGGCGTATGAAGTCGCACATTTTAACAGTGGCGGATAGTTATACACCGATTGATGAATTTGGTTGTCTAACGACTCACCATCTGGTTCGAGATTTTTTAGCCTTGGTTCAAAAAAAGCAAGCTTCGACGTTCCCAATTGTGGATCAGAGTGGTTTTTTTCAAGGCCTAGTTAGTCTTCAAGAAGTAGGTGGACAAGCTAGCTTTGTTCATCTAGGGAAACTTTTACATAGCGGAACTTTACAGATGACTCCTTATACGAGTTTGGCAGTCGCTCAGCGGAAAATGATTGAGCAAGGAATGGTAATCCTGCCGGTCGTTGATGAAGAGAACCGGCTATTAGGAGTCTTGCGCAGGGAAGATTTGATTCAAGATCTGGCTCAGGAAAAAAGAGATTTATCAGCAACCTTTTCGGAGCAGTTACGCCCTTACTTGGAAAAAAAAGATACTTCCCATCAGTTGCGAGTAGCTCCCTCGCTTTTGGATGAGCAGGGAAATCTGGCAGCAGGGGTTTTAGTAGAAATAGGTTTACAGTTAGCTAAGTCTGAACTTGCGCTAGCCGGTTCAGGTTTCTACCTGACCTCTGCCTCGGTTCGTGTGTTTCAATCGATTGAGGTGGAAGAGGTCTTGCAAGTAGAGGGAACTCTCTTGTATCAAAGTCGTACTAGTCGCGTTTTTCAAGTATTATTTAAAGAAAAAGAGCAAGCAGTTGCTCAAATAACTATAGAAATTACAGTACAATAAGGAGAATACATGATTACCTTAAAGTCTCAACGAGAAATTGATTTAATGAAGGCAAGTGGCGAGTTTTTAGCGAGTGTTCATCGTGGCTTGCGGGATTTGATTAAGCCGGGAATGGATATGTGGGATATCGAAGAATATGTGCGTCGTCGTTGTAGGGAAGAAAATGCCTTACCTCTGCAAATTGGGGTAGAAGGGCACTTGATGGATTATCCATATGCGACCTGCTGTTCCATCAATGACGAAGTAGCACATGCGTTTCCTCGTCATAAAAAGTTAAAAAATGGGGACTTGATCAAGGTTGATATGGTTGTTGGCTTGGTAGACAAGTCTGAGTTGGATGTATCCAGCCTAGATTTTGATGATGTGCCAACTATGCGTCGCCTGTCTGAAGATTTCCGCGGTGGAGTAGCTGATTCTTGTTGGGCTTATGCTGTTGGGGAAGTTACACCCGAGGTTCAAGAATTAATGGATGTCACCAAGGAATGTCTCTATCGTGGAATTGCGGCAGCCCAAGTGGGGAATCGTCTAGGTGATATTGGGGCTGCTATTCAAGAATATGCAGAAAGTAAGGGTTACGGAGTTGTCCGAGACCTTGTTGGCCATGGGGTTGGACCAACTATGCATGAAGAACCAATGGTTCCTCATTATGGACGTGCTGGTCGTGGTTTACGTCTACGGGAAGGGATGGTCTTGACCATTGAACCGATGATTAACCAGGGAACCTGGGAAATTGATACCGATATGAAAACTGGTTGGGCTCATAAAACCTTAGATGGTGGTTGGTCTTGTCAGTATGAACACCAATTTGTAATTACTAAGGATGGCCCTGTGATTTTAACGAGTCAGGGTGAAGAGGGAAGTTACTAAGAAAGTCGTTTAAGGAGAATAGGATACGGGATGGAGATGATGGAGAAGTTAAAGGGGGGACTAGCTACATTTAGCAAGAATCCTCTAGTGCGTGCCTTGGGGAAATTTTATAGTCAAGCAGATAGTCAGGTGATGTCTATAGCGATTGCCTATTATTTGATGCTCTCCTTGATTCCCTTTTTCTTGATTCTAGCCAATCTCCTCCCATATTTACCTGTGAGTACCAGTGATATCCTGTCTTACCTAGAAGTTTGGTTGCCGGAGAGTCTGTATCCGACCATTTCCCAGTTAGTAGAGGGAGTTTTGTCGAAACCTTCTACTGGTTTTTGGAGCCTCGCCCTTCTATCAGCCTTCTGGACTTTATCATCCAGTATGTGGATGGTGGAGCAGAGTTTTAATAAGGTTTATGGCGTGGAAAAGCGAACGAATTATCTTGTTTCTCGTATTCTTAGTTTAGCCATGGGTGTTCTGTTACAGCTTGTAATTTTAAGCCTTAGTTTTCTAAGTCTCTTCTCTTCCTATCTTCTGGAGCAGATGAAGAGTTGGCTAGAGATGGACACCTTTCCGTTGGAGGATTTTTTGAAGGGGCTGAGTGGTTGGAGTATGGTTCCTTTGGTATTCTTGCTCTTCTTTCTGTATTATAGTTTGCCAAATGTTGCTATTAAGAAAATACGCTACACGCTTCCAGGGATTTTATTAGTGACAATCGTTCTTTATCTCTTTAACGGCTTTATTAATCTTTACTTAATCCGTTATATGGGACGTTTTACGGATTATCGCTTGGTTGGATCGGTTGCTCTTTTTGCGGTGATTTTCTGGTTTATCTTAATTGCCCGAGTTCTCATTATTGGTGCTGTTTTGAATGCTTCTTATCAATTTGTAAAAGAAGGGGAATTTGACAGTAAAACGTATTTATCATAAGAAAAAAGGCTAGGATATCCTCAATGTCATTAAGTTAAGGTTTTACTAGACGAAAGTCTGGTAAGCCTTTTCTTTTTATTTCTAAAAGGAGTAAACTAACAATAAAGGAGGTGGTGAATATGATTCTTAGTGTCATCAAATCTTTA